>CAZFLF010000240.1:0-8328 GCA_964519825.1 uncultured Pirellulaceae bacterium
TCGGCTCGTCGTCCAATCAAATTTCTGGAATGACAGTGGCCACGCTCCTGCTGACCTGCTTGATCTTCTTGGCGCTAGGCAAGACATCGAAGGCGGATACGCTCACGGCGCTCACCATCGCCGCGGTCGTCTGCATTTCATCTTCGAACGGCGGTACGACCGCACAGGATCTCAAGACCGGTTTTCTAGTCGGCGCCACCCCGCGCTGGCAGCAAATCGGGATCCTGATCGGCGCACTGACGAGTGCTCTTGTAATTGGCGCCACAATCAAACTCGTCAACGATGCGGGGACGCACTATACCAAGAACCCGAAATATATCCCCAAGTTCGTGATACCCGCCGAGGATCTCGGGAAACTGACCCACACGCAGCGCGTGGGCCGTCCTTATGCCGACGAAGACTCGACCGTCTATCGCGTTCTCAATGCGGCTCAAGGTGAAATCGCGGAGGTGCCCCAAGGAAAATACTTGGTAGACGATCAGGGAGTCATCAGCTATCGCGAGGATCCGGCGATTAACGGCCTGTTGCCGTACGACGACAAGCAGGCCGAGAAGGTAAAACTGCAGGAGGATCGGGGCGAAACGGGGACCGTCACCGCTTTGCCACGCTACGACGCCCCCAAGACCAAACTCATGTCGCTGATCATTGACGGAATTCTAAATCAGAAATTGCCGTGGTCCCTGGTCTTGATTGGAGCCCTCATCGCCATTTCCATGGAACTCTGCGGCGTACCCTCGCTACCGTTCGCGGTTGGCATCTACCTACCGATCCAGGTTTCGTTTCCGATCTTTCTGGGCGGGATGATGCGATGGCTGGTTGAAAAGATCAATCCGCCGCAGCGTGAGGACTCCGATTCGAGTCCGGGTGTGCTGCTCTGTTCAGGGTACATCGCCGGTGGGTCACTGGTTGGCGTGTTGGGCGCATTCCTTAATTTCCGCGAGGACTGGGTGGTGGCGCTGAACATGGCCCCGAGGATCGATGCTCTTTTAGGAGCCGGGGCGTCGGCGAATCGATGGAGCACGGTGGGTGTCTTCGGATTCATGTATCTACTACTGTTTGTCGTTGGGATCTTGGGACGATGGTCCCGCTCGACGGCGCCGAAAAAGGAACTGGAAAAGAAACCACGGAGTATCTCATGAAAACGCTTCATCCAATCGCGATATTCGAATCTTTCGTAAGCACCTTTGTGCGTTTAACGAGCATCCTGGTAGGACGGGCACCTTGCCCGTCAGGCAATACAAGACGGGCAAGGTGCGCGTCCTACGGGGCGTCGGTGAAGTCAACGTTAGGAATAGTCATGCTGAATCTAATACTGATCGGACTGATTCATGGCGACGAGGGAATGTGGCTCTACAACCAGTTTCCCAAGCAGCTCTTGAAAGAAAAGCATGGTTTCGAGCCTAGTGACGCTTGGCTGGATCACCTGCGTTTAGCGAGCGTGCGATTCAACAGTGGCGGCTCGGGGTCGTTCGTATCGTCGAATGGACTTGTGATGACCAATCATCACGTGGGTGCCGACGCGCTCCAGAAGTTGAGCACGGAGAGTCGCGACCTGATCAAGACCGGTTTCTACGCCAAGTCCCAGGCAGAGGAATTCAAATGCGTTGACCTCGAACTGAATGTGTTAATCCGGATCACCGACGTGACGGACCAGGTCAATGCAGTGGTAAAGCCCGGAATGTCCTCGGCCGACGCGCAGATGGCTCGTCGCGCCGTGATCAACACGATCGAGAAGGACCAATTTCAGAAGTCTGGGCTGCGAAGCGATGTGGTGACGTTGTTCCAGGGTGGCCAGTACCAGCTTTACCAGTTCAGGAAGTATACCGACGTCCGCCTAGTGTTTGCTCCCGAAAAAGACATCGCCTTTTTCGGTGGCGATCCGGACAATTTCGAGTATCCGCGCTACGATCTCGATATCTGCTTCTTCCGGATTTATGAGAACGACAAGCCGGCCAAGATCGAGCACTTTCTGGCCTGGAGCCCCGCCGGCGCGAAGGATGGTGAATTGATCTTTGTTTCGGGACATCCGGGCCGCACCAGCCGGCTCAATACGGTCACCCATCTGGAATACCTGCGAGATGTGGTGATGCCGGATCAACTCGACATGCTGCGTCGCCGCGAAATCATGCTAAAGATGTTTGCCGATCGGAGCCTGGAAAACGCCCGCCGAGCGCAGGACGAATTGTTCAGTGTGCAGAACAGTCGCAAAGCGCGGCTGGGTGGGCTGGCAGGCCTCCAGGATCCCGCCGTGATGGCTCGCAAGCGGGCCGATGAACGGACGATTCGGAACGCAATTGAAAAAGACTCGAAGCTCACGGAACAATACGGCACCGCTTGGGATGACGTCGCCAAGACGCTACAGACCATTCGCAAGTTCCGCACCGAATACAATCTGCTGGAACAGTCCAGTGCCTTCAACAGCGATCTGTTCTTCATTGCCCGCACACTGGTTCGGATGGCGGAAGAAGACACGAAGCCGAATGCGGAACGGCTCCGTGACTACGGCGAGGCAGGGCGCGAGTCGCTGGAACAGCAGCTCTATTCTGAAGCTCCGCTTTACAACGATCTGGAGACGGTGAAGCTGACCGATTCGCTTTCCATGACGATGGAGAAACTCGGCGCCGAGCATTCAGCAGTCAAAGAGATTCTGGCGAATAAGTCCCCCGCGAATCGTGCGTTGGGGCTGGTTGCGGGGACGAAACTCGCGGACGTAAGCGTTCGCAAGAAGATCGCGGCCGGTGGCGTGGCGGCCATCACCGGTTCAAAAGATCCGATGATTCTTCTTGCTCGGGTCGTCGATGGGCGAGCTCGCGAACTGCGAACCACCTTTGAACAGCAGGTCGACGAACCACAGCGACAGGCCTACGCCAAAATCAATTTGGCCCGGTTCGCCGTGCTGGGGAGCACGACTTACCCGGATGCGACCTTCACGCTACGGCTCGCCTTGGGAACGGTCAAAGGTTACCAGGACGGAGGCCGGACCCTCCCGCCGTGGACCACGGTCGGCGGTACTTACGAACATGCCGAAGCGCACGGCAGCAAGGACCCTTTTGCGCTGCCCGAAAGTTGGCTGAAGCGTCGAGACAAGATCGATCCGTCGACTCCGTTTAATTTCGTGAGCACGGCCGACATCATCGGCGGCAATTCGGGCAGCCCCGTTGTGAATGAGAAAGGGGAGGTCGTGGGGATTATCTTCGACGGCAACATCCAATCGCTCGTTCTCGATTTCGCCTATTCGGATGAGCAAGCCCGGGCTATCAGTGTTCATTCGTCGGTGATCCGAGAAGCCCTGCGCGGGATCTATGAGGCCACCGCATTGGCAAATGAACTCGGCAAATGAACGGATATACGGCGGATTAATAAGGTCTGAATGACATCGCACATCGCCTGTGTTGAGACGTTTTTGGTCAGTTACCCTGTAACGGGGCAATTCAAGTTCTTCCAACCCAACGGCGGGCGACGGCCTTCGCGGGATACCGTCGTGGTCAAGATCACCGACGAAAACGGTTGCGTCGGCTGGGGGCAAAGCGTCCCTTCACACACTTGGAGCTATGAAACGCTAGAGACGGTTCGCAGTACCATCGACTGTTACTTCGGTCCCGCATTGATTGGGCTGGATGCCTTGGACGCCGAGGCCGTTTGGAACACGATGAATCGTATCATCGCTCCATCGTTCTCGACCGGCCAACCCATTTGTAAGGCTGGCATCGATCTGGCGGTCTTCGACCTCGCGGGGCGCATCTTGCGGCAACCGGCCAGTGCGCGGTGGGAGCGCGTTGGACGGAAGCAGATCACGTTGAGTTGGACGGTCGACGTACGTCACAGTGAAGAACTCGAGACTACTATCGCCGCAGCGTGGAAACGTGGCTTCCGCCATTTCAATGTGAAAGTTGGCAGTGATGCGGCGTTCGACGCGCGGACGTGCCTCGAGATTCGCAGGCTCGCACCCGATGCCTTCATCTGGGTCGATGCTAACTGCGGATATGACTTGGACGCCGCATTGTCTGTCGCGCCACAATTCGCCGACGCCGGCATCGCGGCCTTCGAGCAGCCGTTTCCAGCCAATCGTCTCAGTTGGTACGCGCGGCTGCGACAGCAGCGGGCACTACCCGTCCTGATGGACGAAGGAATCGTGTCGCTCACCGATCTCGTCGAGTTTCATCAGCTCGGCTTGCTCGACGGAGTCGCCATGAAGGTGTCCCGCTGCGGTGGCTTGACGGAAGCTCGCCGCATCGCGGAATACTTGAAGCAGCACGGCCTGCTCTTCTTCGCCAGTGGGTTAACCGACCCCGATCTCGCGTTGGCCGCCAGCCTGCTCCTGTTCGGCGCCTACGACCTCGATCGCCCGGCGGCACTCAATGCCCCGCAATTCCTGACCGGCTCCATCCTCAAATCGCCCATCACGATCTGCGGTGACCAAGCCACCGTGCCCAGCGGAAACGGACTTGGAGTAACGGTCGATGAAATTCAACTGAAAGCTCTGCAGCCTTAACTGCATCGTTTAACCGCAAGCCGCAGGCGAGCGCGCGCTGTCGCAGTGTGGTGTGGCGCTCCGCGCCGCAATTCACGACGCGGAGCGGCGTGCCACACTGAGGACGCGCTCGCCTGCGGCTTGCGGTTAAACGATTCGTTTTTGCATCAAAAAAGACTCCCGACTCTCTCACTCTCAAATCCCTCCACCCAACGCGTACTCGAACACCGGATCCGCGAATTCGCCGATCGCCGGATCGGTCAGTGAATACTGGCCCATCACTAAGAGCGGCGGCGAATAGATATGCAGCGTCACCAGGTCCAGTTCCGACTGTAAGTTCGACATCTGGTGAATGTCGCGGTCCTGCGAGGCACAGACGGTACCCGCCGGCATCTTACGTGTGAGAGTCGGATAGATCAGTCCTTCGCGAGTCTGTTCAAATTGCGTTTCTGTTGCTACGCCCTTGAGAACGCGAACGGCGCAACTTGACCCACTATGATCGTGGATCGGACTCCGTTGCCCGGCTCGCCAACACAAAACGAGCGCGTGATACGCAGCACCAGCACGGATCAGATTGCGGCGGTAATGCTCGCGACTGAACACCAGGTAGTCGCGCAGGCCGTCAAGATCGACCAGGAAGTCTTCCATCCGCCGCGTCAGCTCGGCGAGTGGAACCCGATGTGAGTAGAAATCGAGCGAAGTCAGCAATTCTTGCAGCGTCTGCGGCATGTGATTCCTCCCCCGCCGACTGATTGCAACTTCGATTCACTGGAACGCAGTCGAACCTACTCAAGCAGAAGTTCGGTGTCAACAAAACGAACTTTTTGGTTGCGGATCAGTTTGAACAGTGGATAGTCGCGGCAGAGCGTAGTGTTGCACCGGATTTGTCGGGACTTTCATAAGAACTACTTGCTCAGTCGGTGACCGGCATCTCGTCCCAATTCACCGGAACGGGGTCGGGCGTGAGCGCCGTCAAAGCTTCGTCGATCTGCCAGGTCTCTCCGAAGCCAATTAATGCGGCGCTCACCGCGGGATGCGCGAGCGCGAATCGAATGGCTTCCGTCGGCAGACGGCGCTGCGGTCCGAGCCACTCGCGCAGCCGCTCGGCGCGGGCTCGGTCACGCTCGTATAACGCCAGCGGAAAAAACGGCGTCTTCAGCGTGTGGGGACTGGGACTGTTGCCCGCCAATGCTCCGCCAGCCAGGACGCGGATCGCGAGCACACCCATGTCGGCGTCAGCGCACGCGCCGACGATGTTACCGTAATTCGTTTCAGGGAAGCCGTCCCCCAGATCGCGACCAGCGGTGGGATTCAGCAAATGATAGGGCACCTGCATGGCTGCAAAGTTGCCTGAGCCGATTACCTCGCGGAGAGCCGCGGGATTTCCGATCCCTGTTAGTCCTAGGTGTTGCACGAGCCCCTCCGCGCGCAGTTCCCGAAAGGTTGCAGCAATGCCGTCGCGGCCAAGCACATCCTCCGGCGTGACCGAAGTCGGTTCGTCCCCGCGGCGCTGGGTGATCGAATTATGGAGTTGTAGCAACGTCACTCGCGGCAAACCCAAACGTTCGAGACTCCGCGCGACCGATCGCCGCACCGCGCCACCAATATCATCCAGGTCGGTGGGCATCAGGCGTACTTTCGTCGCCACGTGAACTCGAGCGGCTGCGTCGAGCTCCGCGAGCGCCTGTCCGAGACTGCGTTCCGATTGACCGTCACCATAGGTCGCGGCTGTATCGAACCAATTGATGCCCGCGTCGATAGCATTCGCCACAACGATCCGCTGCCGGTCCGAGTCGTCCCCCACCATCAACGTCGAAATCGGACCCGCGCCGAAAGCGATCACCGAGATTTGAATTCCGGTTTTGCCAAGTGGGCGATATTTCATGGGAAGGGTGCCGTTCCATAGTGTTGGGGTGCGCGTCTCGGAGAGACGCGACCACGTGGCCGAGTCTCTCCGAGACTCGTGGCCCTTGCGCCACGATCAGATCACCGGCGGGTCCCCATGACCGCTATCGCCGCTCGGATTCCGTGGGCGTGGTACCGGCGATCCCAAAAAATCGGGCCCGTCATCCCGATTGCCAAATTGAAAAACCTTGTTCAAACGTGTGATCCGAAACACCTCCATGACATTCTTACTGACGTTGGCCAGTCGCAAGACTACATCATTCATCTTGGCAAATTTGTTCAGAAGTACCAATTGGCCGATCAGGGCTGAAGTCATCCACGGCACCCCGTCAAAATCGACGACCAGTCGTTTCCCTGTAGTCATCGCACGCCTGCAAGCATCAACTAGATTGTCGCAAGTCTCTAGAACTTGCGATCCGTCAGGAATCTTAGCCGAGGCCAAGAAAACGATGACGCTGTTCTGGGTTTCTTCAAATCGCAATGACATAATGATTCGACCCGCTCTGCTGCCGAATTGGCGGAGCCGATGCCGATCAAACTCCGACCCACGTCGGCCAACAACGCAGGTTATGGCACTCGCAAGACCCGAAGTAAACAACACAATTTGACCGGTAAATAGAACACTGCATTGACGAGTTGAAAGGCGTAGTTCGGCGGTTGCGAGATTTTTCTTGTGAGTCCGGTCGGGTGCCTCTTGACATTGCAGACAGAATGTCTAAAGTTAGCGCCGAAGCTGATCGGCTTCTGCAGAGTTTTGCCATGAGAGCCTCCTCACCGCTGTTGGCTGCGTTGCTGCAAAAGGTAGCCTGAACGACACGGAGAGATCGTATGAAATGCTCGTTTGCCAGATGGTTCTTGATTGGGTTCAGCCTGATCGCGCCGAGCATCGTGTTGGCGGCCGATCCGTTGCCCAAGAAGGCCAGCATTTCGCGTCTGACAACGAAAGAACTGGCTCAGTGGATTGACGACCAGTTTGAGGCGGCCTGGAAGGAAGCCAAGATCGAATCGCCTCCAATCGTGGACGACGCCACGTTCTTGAAGCGGGCGCATCTTGATTTGAACGGCGTGATCCCTCCGGTGTCGCAGAGTCGCGTTTTTCTAAGCGATACCGACGAATACAAACGAGACTTGCTAGTCGACCGGCTGCTAAACGACGCGCGGCGTCCGGAGAAGTATGCTGACCGTACGGCGGCCTATTGGGCGACTCTGTGGCGACGGATGATGGTCCCTGGAAACACCCCAGAAGCCCAACAAGCTGTCGGACTTGAGCCTTGGCTGAAAGAACAGTTTGTGGCCAACCTGCCGTACGACGAATTGGCGCGAAAATTAATTACAGCGACAAGCGACCTTCAAGCCATGCAAACGGTGAACCCGCGGCTGGCAACCTCCAACGGCGGTCCGGCCCTCTTTTATCAAGTGATTGGGGGTAAGCCCGAGACGGCGGCCAGTTCGGTCACTCGAGTGTTCCTTGGTGTGCGCATCGGTTGCGCCGAGTGTCACGACCATCCTTTCGCGAACTGGAAGCAAAAGGATTTCTGGGGCATGGCCGCTTTCTTCTCCGGAGTGCGAAACGGCGTCGCCGGTGATTCACCGTTGGCAAAGATCAGACCGGCCGATAGCCAGGTCGAGTACACGGCAGCGTATCTTGGCGGCGAAGAGGCACACGTTACGCAGGGCCGGACTTCGCGGGAGATGCTGGCAGATTGGCTAGTCTCGCCGGAAAACCCCCAGTTCGCGGCGACGGCCGTGAATCGCGTGTGGATGTATCTCGTCGGTCGTGGATTGACCGATTCGGTTGACGAACTCGATCGAGCCCAGCCAGCCGAGCGTCGGATTCTGGATGGGCTCGCCAAGCTATTTGTCTCGTCTGGCTACGACCTGCGCTGGCTGATTGCCGGAATCTGCAAAAGTGGCGTGTATCAGCGGGAATGCGTCATGGTCGAAAACGCGGA
>CAZFLF010000241.1:0-8295 GCA_964519825.1 uncultured Pirellulaceae bacterium
GGTTGCAGTTTGCGAGGTGAGCAGTCCCGTGAAATTCCGACCGTGAGTATCGATCGCAACGTACTGGACATAATTCGGCAAGACGTATTGGTTGGGATCCAGAATATGCGTCAGGAGCGCTTGCGGGTCGCGTGACGGTGACGACGCGAGATTCGGTCCGATGGCGTGTCCCTTGCCGTTTAACTGATGGCATGCCGCACAATGCTTTTCGAACGCGATTTGTCCCGCCGCCGTATTGCCGTCAAGCTTCAACGCCGCTTGATATTCGTTCAACACACTTTGTCGTGAAGGTGAGGAAGTGCCGCTAAAAACTTTGCTCGCCAGTTCGCGAATGGAGCCATTTCGATGTTTGAGCAGTCTTTCGCGGCGGATTGGCTCGACCTCCGCCAGCGAGAGGTCCGAGCGAATCGCAGCCTGCAGCAATTCCGCGGTCCGATCCTCTCGAACCCACATCGATTCCAATGCGACGCGGCGCACGTCGGGCGGCAACGACTTCCATGCCGAAAGCAGATGTTCCGTCGTGCGGCGTTCCGGATCATCGTCCAGCGCTCGCACTACGGCAATCTGGACGGCATCGGGTTGTCCGGGCGCGATGAGGCCTAGCAATACGTCGCGTGCATCGGGCGACAACGAGCAGCCCAGCAGCTCAATGCTGAGAAGTCGCTGATTCATATCTGCCGCATTTGTGGTGGCGACTTGTCGTGCCAGTGCGAGTTGTGCTCGGAGCCACTCGGCGGCCTCGGCCGCATCCTCCGTCGCCAGACGGCCGCCCGCCCGCTTGAGTCCGCGACCGAGTTCCACCAACAGCGGATCAATCGTTTCGTTGTTGGTTTTCCCGCTGTTTCTCGCGATCGTGATGAAAACACTGCGAATTTCGTCCGGCTGCTTCTTCAGTCCGACAAGGTTGGCTAAGGAAGCCAGAAAAGCCGCGTTTAGATTGCGCTCCTTCGCTAACTCGATGAATAACTGGCTGGCAACCGCAGACGCTGAACTCAGCACCGCTGCGCGCATCCAGCTGTCAGCTCCATCTCGACGAGCGAGCGAAGCGAGTGCATTGGCTGCTCGTGGGTCGTTCGTTTCACCCACGGAGAACGCGACTTGGTAGCGGATGCGCGGATCAGCGTCCTCGGCCAGAGCCAAGACCAGATCGAGAACTCGTGGCTCTGCATTGAGTCGCGACTCACTCAGTCGCACCGCGCGTTCGCGAATCCGGGGATGGGTATCACGGAGGGCAGAGCAGAGTGTTTCAACGTCGAGCGACTTTAAGGTATGCAGCAGCCAGAGGGCATGGAGTCTGGCTTGCGGAAACGAGCTCTGTAGTACTAGCTGACGGAGCGCGGGGGAGACGGACAAGTCTTGTCGTTCGAAGATCAGTCGCTGTGCCGTATCGCGCCACCAACCATGCGGGCTTTCGAGATAGGTGACAAGTTCCGCAGAGGTGGCACTTCCCAGATTTGGCGGCGACGCGTGGCGAAACCCCGCTGGAGCAATCCGATAGATGCGACCCTGATCGCGGCCGCTCGCAAAGTCGAGATGTCGGGAAACATCGAGCGGAATATGGATCGATTCCAACACCTCGCGGCACATGTCGAGACAATACAGTGTCCCGTCCGGAGCATTTACAAAATTGACTGGCCGAAACCAGATATCTGACGACCGCACGAACTCAGTCTTTTCGTCGACACGCCGCGATTGAAACGTGACCCCGTTCGCTTGTAACGCTCGGCGATGGATCAGGTTGTTTTGCCCATCTCCCACAAAAACTTGACCGAGATACTCCGCGGGATATGCTCCGCCGCGATACACCGTTACACCCGCGGCGGCGTCGATTACATGATGGCTCGCGCCGGCCGATGCCGCTGGACGTTCGTTCTTCGCAATCCGCCGCATACTGCGAATCTGTCGCCAGCGTTCGACGGGACTGATCCGAAAAATCGGAATGGGACCGGGAGCGATGTTATTGACTCCCCCCGGTGCGGCCAGAAATGGATTCCGGGCCACGTAGTGATCGGGCTGCACGACATGGGACAACGGCTGCGACTCGCTGCAGGTGAAGCGGTTGCCCCAGTCGTCAAACGTGTTTCCAAATTGAACCGTGCCGGTAATCGCTTCGAATTGCTCGCTGACCGGATCGAAGCGAAAATCGCGACCGGTAACAGAAATTGGAAGGGCCTTGTCATCTCCAACACGCGTCACGCTGCCGCCGTTCCCGGCCGTCGTTCCGTAGATCCATTGATCCAAGCCGAACTGCAAATTGTTGACCATCGCCTGTTGGTTGCCGGTGCCAAAGCCGGTAAAGACGCGACGTCGCACGTCAGCTCGATGGTCGCCATCGGTGTCTTTCAGGTACCAAATGTCGGGCGCGGCAGCCACGAAGACGCCTCCCTTCCACGGCACGACACCCGCCGCCCACAACAGTTTGTCCGCAAAAATGTCCCCCTCATCGAACCGTCCGTCGCCATCCGTGTCGCGCAGCAGCCGAACGGTACCAATTGGTTCGGCTCCGTCGGTGGGCTTGAACGGGTAGTCGCGCATCTCGCAGACGTAGAGTTGCCCATTTTCGTCGAACGCCGCTGCCACAGGATCGTGAACCAGCGGCTCGGCAGCTACCAATTCCATGTGAAAGCCCTGCACAACCTCGAACGTTTTTAACGACTTCTGAGCCGATTGGGCTGGGACCGGCTTGAGGAACTCCCGTAATTCCTCGTCCGTAATGTCGGAGCGACCGATGTCGGCGTCCGATCTGTTTCGCGGTTTTGACGAGCCAGGCTGGCGGTTTTTTGATGATTCAACGAGTTGTCTCGGCGTGTCATCCGATTTCAGACCTCCTTGCTCGCGGATCTTAAGCAGGACATCACGAGCTTTCTGAAAGTAAGCCAGCACATTGGCCTTGTCCTTAAAAGTTCGCTGCGTGTGCAACGCAATTTGCCCATCGATCTTTTCGATCCAAGCGTCGAGTGATCCCTGACGGTACGATCGTTTGCCGTGGCGATCGAAGTAGACGGGGTTCGTGTGCGCTTCGGCATCGGGCTGGCCACCTGGAGTCGTCGACCATGCGCGGGCGGCGATCCAGCAAGAGGTCGCTGGCGTAAGCGAGTGCTTCAACTCGAACCATTCCCCGCGTCGCTGTTCGGGCGGAATCGTCACGCGTTTCACGACTTCACCGTTCACGATCAGGTCCACGTTCGACACCGGTGCGACTTCACTCCGCACCCGCACCTGAATGGGCAGAGTGCGCGGGCCGTCTCCGTCGTGTCGCAGGACGTCACCCGGAGGATGGCCGTCAATGTCAAGTAACAACAGCGGACCGGTCGTTACAAAACTGCGTCCTTCGGCCATGCCACGAAGCCAATCAGGAAATGACGGAATCGGCGACTCGGCTGAGGGGGTCGGGAGTCCTTTTCGGAAAGAGCGCTCTCCACCGGTAGACGGCTTCTCCGAAAAAGACCCCCGACCCCTTTGGTCGAAAGAAGGAGTTGGCCGGACATACGTGCGGCAGTCGCTCATGAACCGGCACGCCGGAAAATCGCTCGCGCCGACGCACGGGAATCGATATCCCGCATTGAGCATGTCGTACCAGCCACTCAGGCCGAGTTCGCGATAAATGCCGAACTGCAACAACTCCACTGCGGTGACTGCTCCGAGCGCTGCGTCCGCATAGATTTCTTTTGCATAGCCGCCATGAGCGTGAATTGCATACCCGCCGCTGGCGATGGCCTCGGCTCCGACAACTCCGTAGGCCGGCCCGTCGTCTAGATTGAAGCTCTGTCCTTCGAAGACGAGTTGTGGAAGGAGATACAAGTTCAAATGCCCGAAATGGGCGCTGCGATACTCCTGTCCGGAAAGCATCGTCACATGGCCGCGCGAACGGAGCGAATCACGGCCGAGATTCAGCATCTGCGGCGAATCCATTTTGCTCATCAACCCCGTGTACGGTCCGGCCGGCTCGTTATAGCCCAACGGGGTACCGAACCACACATCTTCGGCATCGAGCAAATCAAACAGGGTCGCGTCTTCACGCTCGGAAGTACGTGCGAAATGGAGATGGAGATCTCCGCCAAAGTAGCCGTGCGTCGCCATCGGAACTGTTCGCTCAATGGATAGCGTCGCGTTCGTTATACCCTGTTCTAGAACGGTCACTTCCAGTGTTCGCGGCTGAAATTCAAATCCCTTCCAGACCTCCACGCGCGCCTTGCCTTGTGGCACCGGCAGGGTCACCTGACCCGTCGAGTAAAAATAGCGACCGAGATACCGATACGGTGCCTTGCCCGGCCGGTTGCCCCAGGCGCCATCCTTGGGCCACACGCCCGCCAGGCTGTATTTGGTGAGATGGCTTTCCGGTGGCTGATAAAAGTTACCATCCGAACCGACAACGTTGATGCGACACGGCGTGATCTGCTTACTCACCGCATCCCGCACTTCGATCTTCAACATTCCAGTCCCTGCACCGCTGGCCGTGAGTGGTTTCCCTTCCTGCTTGAACCCAGGTGGAGTGAAAAAGAATGCCTCTCCTTCAGGCTGCTGTGCCGAGCAGGTTAGCGACCAACAGGCGAGAAACCATCCTGAAATTAAACTGCGTGGCATATTCGTGGCTCCAGGGCTCCGATGGAGAGAATTGAAAAAGCGGCACCAGGCTGGGACAAGGATAATCAAATTGGGCGATTAACTACCGCACACCTTCTCCCCATTTAAGATGAATTTACGGCATGGCTAATACGTCCTGCAGGCCACGTTTAGTTAGGGTGCCCGTAAGCTGTCCGCCGGCGACGAAAATCTGAGGGACGCTGTCAACGTTAAATTGTCGGGCAAGCTCTACGTCACGAGCTAAACGCTCGTCGATTTCGAGGCTCGCTGCGGCTTTCTTAAGCTGAGCGGCACCACACAGGCGTTCCGCCTCCTGCTGTGCTTCGGGAGGTGTCAGACCTTTCTGGTGGTGAAAAAGCCACTCGACATACTCGGCGAATTGACTTTCGTTGGCGATGGCAACTGCCAAACTTAGGCGGGCCAACGAGCAGGCATGCTGGTGCTCCGGAGAAACCGAAGTTGCTGCGCCGTAGACCGGATTACATTCCGGCGAGAGGGGTGCGAATCGAAGCTCGATCCGGTACAGATGGCCGGTTCTTCTCTGCACGCCTGTTAACATTCGATGAACCCTGCGGCATTCGGTGCAGGTCAGGCAAGAAAAAATGACGATTTGTTGAGGCGACTTCGGATTGCCCAGGACCGTCGCACTCGGGTGTTCGTCTGCTGCAATGGATAGTTCGTTCATTGGTGCTGGGTGGCCAGCAACCGGTGTCGTGAACATTCCAACCGGATCGTGGAAAAGCGCCAATACGGTCACTTGCCATATCGCAAGTACGGAACCAGCAATGAGACTCGCCAAAAGCAATCGGCCCGAGGCAGAGGGTACGCTGTCTCGCATTGCCACAGTTCGTTGACGGTTCCATGCAGCCCGGCACTGATAGATGGCGGCCGATAATAGCCCAATGTTCACAGCATGCAGCGCCAGGCACCACAAACAGTAGCTGCCGATTTGGGTTTGCATAATCGCGATGAGCCAGACTGCGGAAGCCGCACCTGGCACAGTTGCTACCGCCAAAGATAATCGGGCCAGAAGTTCCGGTAGCCAGCTCGCGATAACAAGGCCGAATCCCAGCGCCGAATAATATGCCAAACCCCACCAAGCCAATGAAAAGCCGAGCACCCGACCGTATGGGCTACTGAGCACATCCTCGCATTGAAAGCCGGTCAGCGAGCATCCGGGAAGGCTACCAGCTTCCGCGCTTCTTCGATGCAGAAGCAACTCAATGTCGAGAACCGCTCCAAGGACGACTAAGACCCAAAGAACGACGAAATCTCTTCGAGGGCTCTTCATCAGGTAATTCGTCGCAAAAAAGCGTTACTGCCAGGGATCTATGCAGGTTGCCGCTAGTGCTCACCGCGCTGCGGGAGCTCGAATTTATCCGCCTCCTCGCGTTTTCGCAAAGTACCTCCGCCGAATCAAATACAATATTGCCATGCCCCCCCGTGCTGAAAAGAGCAGCCGTGTAGCTGATCACGCGCAGCGATTCGCGACGACTCGATGGAGCATTGTGCTCGCGGCCGGTCATGACTTTTCGCTGGAATCCAGACGGGCACTGGAGTCGTTATGCGAGACGTACTGGTTTCCCGTCTATACCTACGTACGTCGGCTCGTGTCAGGCGTCGAAGACGCTCAGGACCTGACGCAGGGATTTTTCGCACATCTGCTGGATAAAGACGCCATTGCCAAGGCACAGCCGGATCGCGGGCGATTCCGCGCTTTCCTACTCACGGCGTTGAAGAATTTCCTCGCCAACGAACGGCAGAAGGCCCGGGCGGAAAAACGTGGCGGCGGAAAGGCACCGTTGTCTCTCGATTTCGAATCGGGCGAATCGCGCTATCAGATCGAGCCGTCCCACGAGCTGACGCCGGAGGCACAGTTCGAGCGACGCTGGGTGTTGACGCTGCTGGATCAGGTGCTGAACAGCCTGAGAATTGAACTGGCGGAAGCGGGAAAGGAATCGCAGTTCGAGAAGCTCAAAGGGGCGTTGGTTGGCGAAATGACCAACGCCGACTGCGAGCAGGCGGCAGAAGCCCTCGGCATCACTTCGGCGGCGGCCAAACAGGCGGCTTATCGGATGCGGAAACGATATCGCGAGCTGTTTCGCCTGGAAGTCGCGCGTACGGTCGCGGACGATTCGGAGGTGGATGATGAGATTGGGCGGCTGCTGGAGACACTGAGTGGGTGAACGCGCGTCCGAAAAAGGGATCGGGATTCGTTTTCGGCAGTTGGTTCGTCTAACCGCAAGCCGCAGGCGTGCGCGTTGACCAGAGATCTGCGGCGCCCGAACGCGCTCGCCTGCGGCTTGCGGTTAAACGAATTGCGTGTTACTGGGTCACGGGGAATCTGTATTGAAGGGTAGACGACGATTCAAGAAGGAGAAGCCGTCATGACTGAATCAACTCGCTGCCCGAAATGCGGCATCCACCTTCCCGCGGACGCGCCGGCCGGCCTGTGTCCAAAATGCCTGGTGCAAGCCGGGTTCGAGAGCCAGCCAGTGCCACAGCCCCACCCGGCGCTCACGGTGTCGAGCCCAGCTTCATCCGGGTTCGAGCCCCCCTCCGTCAAAGAGCTGGCAGGCAAGTTCCAGCAGCTTGAGATTCTGGAGTTCCTCGGCAAGGGGGGAATGGGAGCGGTGTACAAGGCTCGGCAGCGCGGGCTGGACCGGCTGGTGGCGGTGAAGGTGCTGCCGCCGGAGATTGGCCACGACGCGGCGTTCGCCGTGCGGTTCAGTCGCGAAGCTCGGGCGTTGGCACGGCTGAGCCACAGCCACATCGTCTCGGTCTACGACTTCGGCCAGACGGACGGTTTGTTTTACATCGTGATGGAGTACGTGGACGGGGTCAATCTGCGGCAGACGATCCAGGCTGGCGGCCTCTCACCGGCAGTTGCGCTGGCGATCGTCCCACAAATTTGCGAGGCGTTGCAGTATGCGCATGATGAAGGCATCGTTCATCGCGACATCAAGCCCGAGAACATCCTGATCGACAGGAAGGGACGGGTGAAGATCGCCGACTTCGGGTTGGCAAAGTTGCTGGGACACGATGCGGCGGACCACTCGCTGACCGGCACGCATCAGGTGATGGGCACGGTCCGTTACATGGCCCCCGAACAGATGGAAGGCTTGCGCGACGTCGATCACCGGGCGGACATCTATTCGCTAGGCGTGGTGTTCTACGAGATGCTCACCGGCGAGCTACCGCTGGGCCGCTTCGCCCCGCCATCGCATAAGGTCCAGATCGACGTTCGGCTCGACGAAGTCGTGCTGCACTCGTTGGAGAAGGAGCCGGAGCGGCGGTATCAGCAGGCCAGGGAGGTGAAGACGGACGTGGAGGCAATTACTAGTGGCCATCATCGGAGCGGCCCCGCTGCTGAGCGAGAGAAAGCCAGAAGTGGTGTCGACGAAGTCGAAGTCGTCCGAGACCGGGTCAAGGGGCCGGCACTCGGCCTGCTGGTGGCAGGGGCTTTCACCTTCGTGTCGCCGATTCTGCTCACCCTCGGGCTTATCGTCTACGGTGCAGTAGCCCAAGGTTCTCGTCCCGTCCCACGCGGACAGTTCATGTTCGACGGTGTCATCGTCTTGGGAATGGTTAACGCCATGTTCACGTGTCCGCTCGCCGTGGTAATCATGGTCGGGGCATTGAGCATGAAGAAGCTCCAGGCGCGGTGGCTGGCGCTCACGGCTGGCGTTCTTGCCGTGCTGCCGCTCAGTG
>CAZFLF010000242.1:0-8288 GCA_964519825.1 uncultured Pirellulaceae bacterium
CTCATCGTCGGCACCGACGTGCACAAGCTGCACGGCCGTTTCTTCGATCGCATCCGCAAGCCGGTCTTCACGTCGCGCACGATCGTATCGTACGAGTAATTCGGCGAGCAGTTCACGCGCCCGGCTGATGCGGTGCAACGCTTCCGCGACATTGCTGCGAGTATCGACATCAGGCTGGCGGATCAGGGCGAAGACCCGGTCGCGCGCCGGCGTGATATAGGCCGTCCCAATCTCAACCATATGCAATCCAGCGAACGCCAACGGAGTCTCCGTTGATTCTTTTCGCAGGTTCGCAATGATCTGGTCGACCTTTGCCAACCGCTGATCAACGCTCGTCAGTTCTTGAATCTGCGGATCGGCGAGGCCGGACTGCGATACCGTTGCGACGATCGAGGACAATACTTCCTCGACAGGTTTGAGTTCACCATCAATCTGCTCCAGCTTTTGGCGGATCTTTAATTGAAGTGTTTCGCGATCCTTTCCGGGTTCGGCCGCAGAGATTAGCTTCTCTTCAATCTTCAACCGCAAACGATTGCTCTCCGTAAATTGACCGCGCAAATCATCGGTCATTGTCGGGCGTCGATTGACCGATGTGAGATCGCCCTTCACCATGCTCTGTTTGTTAGCAGGCATTTCGTCGTCTCGACGGGCCACGGCGCTGATTGCAGCACTGGATGTTGACGGTTGTGATTCCTGCTGCTTGGCATTCGAGCGTTTCGACCCCACGTCAGTATTCGCTGCCGATTCACTCGTCGACTTGGATTCAGCACCCTTCTCGACTTCGCGAGCAGTCGCATTTTGCTCGGAGGCGGCATTCGCAACGGTGGACTTGCTATTCGAGGATGTCTCTACCGGCGGTGCAGGTTTGTCCAATGCTGTAGCGGGTTGGGTGTCTTGCGCGGTCTCACCTTTCCCTGCTGGGTTGTTGGTAATCGGATCGGAATCGGATGAAGCCTTGGACACTGGTTTCACTTCCGACGTGGCGACTCGTTCGGTTCCGGGTTGTTCACTGTCCGTCTGTTTCGCCTTGCTCTCCCGTTTGGAGTTGTTGTTTGACGGATTGGCTTCGGTTCCTGCAACTTGCTCAGCATTGCCGCGCGGATTCGCCGGCTGATCGCCTTCAATTCGCCGTGAGTCCGCCTTCGACAACGAATCCGTGCCTGGACGCTCCGAAGGGGATCCCTGGTCGCTGTTGGATTTGGAAAATTCGCCGTCACTCGATTTGCCTTCGGTCATAGGAGCTTCGTTCCGCATCTTATCCGCAGGGCGATCTTCAGCCGGAGAATCCTTCGCTACCGTTGCATTCGCCTTGGCAACTTGATCATTGTTGTTAACTTCCGCCGCGGTTTCGCTGGCACGGAGAGTCCCGGATTGTCCCGAAGGTTCGCCCCGACTCTGTTCCCGCATTGCAATTCGGTTGTCGGTGACTCGAATCGCGTAGCTGATGCTGGCCCCTTCGCGAAGTTCGTACTTCGAGAGATCAAGTTTCGCGGCGGCCACCACGTGCGGAGCGTTCTCCTGGTCGTCGAGCGGGATTTCTTCGACGCTGCGAATGGTCGACGGCTCACCTTCGACAGACGATTCTTCATAGACGACCAACTCCGCCTTGGCGATCCCGTGATCGTCGTGTGCCTCGAATTTCACCTCGATCACTTCATTGGGTTTGACCGCCATCTCTTCGGTCGGGCTGATCACACGAGCAATCGGGGCGCGGTCAGGAATGACTCGGATATTGCACTTCTGCGCATCTTCATTTTTCAAGTCGTGTGGACTGAGCAACGACGGCGTGATCGTGACGTCGTCTTCCAGAGTTGCCTCGAAGCGATACCAGCCCTGGTGATCCGCATTCAATAAGAGCTTTTGCTCTTTTGTCGCTGGCTCACCGGTGGCTAGAGCCATTCCGCTCACCTGAGTTCCGATTCGGTTGCTTCCTTGCGTGATTTGTAACTCGAAGCTCTTCAATCCCGCCGCTGGCCGCATCGCCAACCGCAAATGACTCCCCTGAACGGCTTGGATGTGCGCTGGCAAGTAGTCCTTCTCGAATACCGGGCGGTCGACATATTCCGGCGCGGTCAGCGTCACTTTCACCTCGGCTAAGGCCGGACGATCAATGGCCGTGACGGAATGCCACTCGGTTCGTCCATCGCCCGCCGTAACGCGGTAGCGGAACGAGGATTCCAGTGCGGCAACGTTGTACTTGAACTGCGCAGGCTGTTCGTCGTTCGGAGTCAGTTCGGCGGTCGTGTCTTCCGCGTCATCCGAGGCAAGTACGATCGTCGCGGTATCGCGCGAGAAGCCGGCCATGCGGATGACGAGTTCGACCGGCTCACCACGCGGCACGACGAGATCGCCGGAAACACTTTCCAACTGCGTCGCGGTGATGTTTGCCAGTGGCGACCAGAAGCGGGACAGCAAAACGCAATGAAGTTGCCAGTTGATTGAGAGGAAGGCCGCCACCAGCATCGTTGCAGCCAGAAACAAGACGACCGCACTTCGTAATTGCTGCGGTGTTGCGATAGTGGCTGGCTTAACTAGTCGCTCCATCGCGACCGCTTCGCTGGTCACTTGTCGCAGCATCGCTTTCCCGATTGCCGACCGCGGCCGGTGATTCGATTCAACAAAGTTGGCCACCGTGGTCCATCGTTCCTCCAGCTGCGGTGTTGCCTGATCTACGTCGCCGGCAGCCCGCATCAAACCGAGTGAAGCCCGGACAGGCCCAATGGCTGCGGCCAATAGTGTCGCCACGGCCACGCTAAGTGCCGAAACGGTTAACACCACGCGAACGGTTGTGCTAAACAGCGTGAAGCACCAGTCGATCGTCATGGCCACCAGCATCGCGGCCAAGAGTGCGGCCATGCCCAGTAGGAAAGCCCGGACGACGGCCAATGCGAATAGCCTGCGGCAAATCTGTCGCAGCTTCTGATCCATCGCGGCGGGATAGGCTTTTTTCGATTGTGATTGCAGCACGGCAGACATATTGAATCTCCCTTAAGACAATCCCATTTGTTTTCGAATGGCCCACTCGAGGAAGAGGCAGCCGAAGACGGTCCACAGAAACTTCCACTGCACCCACATCGGCAGCACGTCAGTCGCTTCGAGGATGATCGGGTCGAGGTTGGTCAGGGCGAGGACTTCGTTGATCGCCGTCGGTGGCAGCACCTGGCCACCCGTAGCGTCGGCGATCTGTTGTGCGAGCGCCCGGTCGCTGCGCGTATCGAGCACTTCGCGATTGAGCGGTGCACGAACGGTAAAGCTGGCGGTCGCGGAGACCTTTCCGTTCGTTTCCACAGCCGCTGCCGACAGCAGCCGATCGACTTCGACCCCCGCGGGCTCGACACGATAAATTCCCGTCGGCAGGCGATCGAAGTTCCCCACGTAACGCCCAGGCTCGGACGCGTCGGGTTGCAGCGGGATCGCGGTGCGCGAATCACCTTCCGCGACCGCAACTGCTTGGATCTCAGCGGTCGTGACGGCATTTCCCGCTTCCTCCTTCAGCCGAACAACGACCTCGACGCGATCGCCAAACCGATAGTCTGGCCGATCGGTCCGAATGCTCACGAGTTGCGTTCCCGCGGCGAGGTCGGTCGCGATCGCCCACCGCAATAATTGTCCCCAGAATCGATAGTGCAGCCGATCACCGCGCAAAAAGCGAAGGCGATACGTTTCGGGACTGGCGAGGTACACAACGCGGCCACGGCCGACCGGCTGCCAGCACAGCAACGCGTTGCGATTCAAATCGGGTTCGGCGACGGAGCTCGAACGTGGAACCGCCGCGATCAGAGTCCGAGCGCTAGGTAGTGCGTGATGATAGGAGGATAAAGAGTAGAGCGGCGCGTTGCGGTTGATGAAGTCCCAAGCCAATCGGGTTGAGTCCTGCGTGTCGGCGATCATCAAGGCATGATGCTCCCAACCCTCTTCCGTAACATGAAAGGCGTAACCGTCTCGCGAATCCGCGACACTTGATTCGTCGACCTTCTTCACCGGCAGTAGCCCTGCGAGCGGCTGATTGACGTAGCCCTGCGGCATGAACTCGTCGCCGGCAATTATCACCAATGTTCCGCCTCGTTCTCGGATGAAGGTGACGAGCGATTCCTGTGACGCAACCGAGAAGTTTTGGCTCGATACGTCTCCCAGCAGCACAACGTCGTACTGGTCCCATTCGTCCACGGTGCCGGGAAATGTCTTCGTCTCAGCGCGCCGGCCAGTGGCGAGCATGCGGGGGCGGAACAATAACTCGTCGCACTCCACCTTCGCATCGCGGCGGAAGAGTTGAGCCAGGTAGCGAAACTCCCAGCGTGGCATCTCGTCGGCCAACAACATCGCGATGTGATCGCGAGTGACGTTGACCTCGAACTGGCCAAAATTGTTTTCGTTACTCAACTCGCGGTCCAACGGAGCGACTCGCACTTGAAAGCGTTGCAAGCCGACTTCGTCGAGTTGCGTGTTGAAGCGGACGCGTTGTATCGCGATCGTCGAATCGATTTGCAGTTCACGATGCTGAATCACTTCGCCGTCTCGCAGCAACTCGACTTGTACCGATTCGCCTTCGCAGTCAAACGCTTGCAGTGTCGCTTCGATCACCACCTCGTCGTCCTTCATTACGACGCCGGGAGCACTGATCGCCTTCAAGTCCACATCGCGGACGTGCTGGGTGTTTCCGATCGGCACGACGTACACCGGGCTACCCGACAAGTCTGCGGCTGCTGCCCGAGGATCGCGGCCGTCCGGCCGATTGTGAGCCGCATCCGTGAACAAGAACACTGCAGCCAACGGTTGCTCTTGCTTGACACGCCGAAGCTGCTCGAGCGCCGTTGTCACATCGGTCACGGGAGGTTCGGTGCCGGTCGAGGTAGCGTCACCGTTAACAATGGACTTTTTTGCGAACTCGCGCAGTGCCGTTCCGGCATTCCGCTCAGCGGGCAGTGGCGTGAAGCTGCCGTCGAACGAAGCGTATCGGATATCAACGGTTTCACGAAGTGGCTGCAACACCGAAGCATCCATGGACTCGACGACACGTGCGACGCGCGCCAACCGCGGCGATTGCCGAGATGCGTTGAGGACTGCTGAATAGACGCCGTTCGTGGACAGCTGGCGATCCATCGCAATCTGTTGCGTCAGCTCAGCTAACCTTCGCCTCACGCCGGACACCTGATACTGGATGTCGACGAGACTTTCACGCCAACCCGCTTGGAACGAGTTGTGGCCGCGCCGGAAACCACGGGCCAGCTTCGCCAATTGCTCGAAATCGGATCCCGAGAGTATTTGCAGGATGCGTGCTGCTTTTTCGTTACGCGAATCGGCCAATTCGGCCGAGCCTGGCTTCATCAACAGCGCCGCGACAGCTTGCGTGTTCGTTCGCATTCGTTCAATGGCGTCGTGAGCCGCCGCGGCTGCTTCGAGTGCGACTCGTTCGGGTTGCTGAGTTCGAAGCGACGTTGTGGCATTGGAGAGACAATGTTCTGCCAGCGTTGCCGCTGCCAGAGCACGATCGGCGTTGACCGTTGCGTTTGGAGTCACGTCGCTGTTTGCGGCCAGCGCCCAGCGTGCATCCTCGGCGTCCGAGGGAGGGTCGAGCGTTAACATGCTCGGACTCACATCGACCACGACGGCCACCGACTTTCGAGTCTGCGACTTTTCGGAACGAATTGTCGCCGGCGCGAGCAGCATCCACAGTGCTACTAACAGAGCCACTGTTCTCATTACGCCAAAGAGAATCGCGTTTCGCGTACCAATGACTTCGTGCTCGCGCCACAACGACCAGATGAACAGCCACAACAGTGCGCACGCGAGCAACACAACGACGGCGACGTGAACCGGTCCGTCGAAGGTGAAGTACTCGATGCGTGAGGTCGTGGTCATACTCGCGCCTCTTCCGGCACTGTCTCTTCGGATTTCTTGCGTTGTGGACTTTTCTGGCCCAAAGTCATCCCGAGCGAGATCGATGTTTGGCTCGTCATCTGCGCGGCCGTTTCGGAAATCGGAGCGGAGCCAAATCGCTTGCGGGCGATCACTCCCGATAGAACCAGCTCACTGGCCATCGCGGCGATTAGCAGGATCAGTAGCGCGGACCACGCGGGGGCACGGTTCGACTCCGAACTCCGAGTCGCGATGCGTCCACCGTCGAGCCCCGCTGTCTCGTTCAGGAATGTCCGATCACTGGGCGTTAGCCGCGTCAGATCCGATTCGCCAACGTCACGAGCGACGTGAAATGGGAGGCGGGAACCGGCGAGTCCGATTGCGATCGCATAGTTTCCCGGCAGAGACGTGCGGCTCGTACGAAACGTCACCCCATCGGCTGAAGGCTCGCCGGCAACGGCAACGTCCTCACCGTCTGGAGTGGTTAATGTGGCGTGCGTGTCCTCAATCCCTGCGACTTGCAACAAGATCGGATCGCCTGGCAATACGTTGTGCCGCGTTGCTCCAGGCTCGGTCAGGTATCCGAGCCAATCATGCACCATGACAACGAAGGCTTGCGACACGGCGAGTCCGCTCCATTGAAACCGCAGCGGAATCGCCTGCACGATCACTCGCCCGGAGCCAACTCGGTTTTCAACAACCAACGGCTCGCCGTTCGACAGATCGAGCAGCACCGTCACGTCATTTGTGTCGGCAGGCATTTGTAAGCGGAACCGCCGGCTGACCTTCACGTCACCCGTGTCGAGTCGCTCGTTGTCAGCCAGGTCCGCCGTCGCGGGATGCGTCTTTAGAAACGGGTTGATCGTTGGCTTTTGAAGTTCGTCCGGCGATTCATCCACGATTCGCGAAATATCGACAGGCGAGAGCCCATCACCATTGTTAAACAACAGCTTGTGGAAGGCGTCGATGTTGGTGCGTGGCCCGAGTGCCAGCCACAAGCCTCCGCCATCGGTGACGAACTGTGTTAAACGTTGGCTGGCTTTATCGCTCAGTTCCGTCAGGTTCGGAATTACGACGGCTTTGAAGTCGCGTAAGTCGATCGACTCGAGTTGTTGCGGCGGAATCGTGCGAGGCTCGTAGACAGCCCGCCAGTTTTTCGACTCGTCCCCTTCGATTTGGCCTAACGCAGCGCGAACTAGAAAAGCGTCCTGCTGCATCTCGGCAAAGCCTTCGGAGCCTTCGACCAACAACACCGGCACACGTTCAACGACTTCGATCACGATTGATTCGCTGTCGTCCGGTTTCAGGTCGTCGGTGGCATCGATGTGGAAAGTCAGCGAATAAACGCCTGGTTTCCCAAACGAGTGGTGCAGGACAACATCGTGAGTTTCGCCGGGCTGCAATGCCGGCAATTGGCCTTCCGATTGTTTCTCGCTGCCGACAAACCAAGTCACCGGACAGGTTTTGGACGGTTGGGCGGATTGACTGCGCAACGTGGTCGCGTCTCTCCGAGACGCAGACCCTTGCTTCACATCAGGGCTCGCGTCTCGGAGAGACGCGGCCACGTTCATGCGAACTTCCGCAATTACGGAAAACGATTGATTGACGCCGACAACCGTTCGATTCGATCGCAACCGCGCGACCGCAATGTTGGCGGCATCGGCTCGGTTCTTGTGGGCTTCAATGACTTCGAGAGTTGTTGGTACTCGCGCACCGGCGAGCACATCACCAAACCGCGCCCAGCCCGCGGCGTCGTCCGTTCGCCAATCCTTTCGTTGGCCATCGGTCAACAGAATCACGCGGCGGCCGAGCAGTTGTTCGTCGACGAGATCCGATTGCACCGCCTTGAGCAAAGCCGCGGGAAGGTCGCTGGTCCCGTGATTGGGGCGCAATTCGTGCAAGAGTTCGACCAATTCCGAACGCGTGCCAAGGTCGACCCGCAAGCTGGCCGGCGTTACCCACGCTGGATACGGCGAAGACAAGAGAATGCGAATGGTGCTGCCGGAATCAAGCCCGTTGACCGTTTCTTCGGCCTTGGCAACCAGTTCGTCGAAGATCACTCCGTCGCCCAATCGTTGCAGCGTAGACATTGAGTTGTCAATGACCAGAATCGTCTCGCGACGGTCATTGCCGCCGAACCAGTGCCCCGGCACGAGCGGGCGAGCCAACGCCAGCACTAGGGCCGCCACGGCCAGGACTCGCAGCAGTAACAGCAACCAATGTTGAAACCGGCGTGCGCTTGTCTTCCGCGTGGCAGCTTCCAACAGAAACTGCATCGCACCCCACTGGATCACGACGTTGCGTCGCCGATCGAACAGATGCAGCAGGATCGGGGCTGCAATCAGCGGCAAAGCG
This sequence comes from uncultured Pirellulaceae bacterium, assembly GCA_964519825.1. GTDB lineage: Bacteria > Planctomycetota > Planctomycetia > Pirellulales > Pirellulaceae > CAZFLF01. Next base: position 8,212 of record CAZFLF010000242.1, read on the forward strand.
GCCAGGAAGGCAATGCTGAGAAAGCTCACATCGTCACCAAACGTGCGTGCACGCTGCCAGCCGAACGGCCTCTCGCC
>CAZFLF010000243.1:0-8260 GCA_964519825.1 uncultured Pirellulaceae bacterium
AGGGGCGCGGAAGCTAATCCCGACGCTCGACCAGGCAATTGGGGCACTGATTCGCGACTTGATCGATCGCGGCTTGTATGAACAGACGCTGGTTATCGCCATGGGCGAGTTTGGCCGCACGCCGCGGATGAATTCCAACGCCGGACGTGACCATTGGGGAAACACGTTCAGCGTCCTCTTTGGCTGCGGTGGTATGAAAATGGGCCAGGTGATCGGTCGCTCCGACCGGCGCGGCGAACGCGTGGTCGATCGGCCGCTCGACCCACAAGACGTGGCGGCTACCGTGTATCACCATCTGGGTATCGACGCCCGGGCGATCAACTTCCGCGATCTGCTCGACCGCCCCATGCCTCTGCTCGACCACGGCGAACCGATCCGCGAGTTGATCGGTTAGTCCAACTGGGGACCAAAGCGTGGGATACGCGAATCGTGACTGATCTCCGCTAAACTAAATCAGTCTCGATTAGCGCGGAATGGAGTTCCGAACTCCTACTTCGTGAAAATTCAAACGACTGTATCAACCAGTCTGATTCAAAAGGATGAGACACCGATGCCTTCCCTTTCCAGAACGACCTGCCGGCTTGCGATGGCCGTGATAGTCGTCTTGTTGGGGGCATTGCATGGAGCACTCGCCACGGAACCTGGCCCGCCGTCGACTGTTCGTGTGGCCGGCGTCGTTCTCAAATGGATCCGCACCGACAAAGAAGCGAACTTACGGCGCGTCGAACCGATGATCCGCGAAGCCGCGGCGCGGGGGGCGGAGATCGTCTGCACGACGGAATGTTTTCTTGATGGATACGCCATTGCAGATCAAATTCATATCGTGTTCGTGCATCCGGCCGAATTTCTGGTGACAGGTCCGGATGGAACTAATCTGGCCAATACGATACTGGGAGATCAATTGCTGATTCGGGCCGACGAGGTTGGAACGGAGAAGGACAGTCAGCGGGTTTTCTATTTCGATCTCCCCCGGCATTCGAATGCATCCCGTGGCGGGGGCGTTGATCGATGAGCAAGCACGTCCTTGGCCTGTTTGTCATGACCGCGGCCGTCGTGAGCGCGGCTGAGCAGACGCCGGCTCCATTACCACCGGAGCAGGCGGTGACGGCCATGCGAGTTCCCGCAGGATTCGTCGCCACTTTGGTTGCCGCCGAACCGGATGTCGTGCAGCCGATCTCTTATTGTTTCGACGATCGCGGACGGTTGATCGTGGCCGAGGCACTGAACTACGGAGAATGGCAGCCCACCGGCAAGGATCGCATCGTTATTCTCGCGGACGACGACGGCGACGGGCGTGTTGATTCCCGCAAGGTTTTTTTCGAGGGCTTCAACTACATAACGGGGATTGAAGTCGGTTTTGGCGGTGTCTGGGTGATGTCGCCACCCAATCTCTACTTCGTTCCCGACCGCGATGGGGACGACCAGCCCGACAGCGAGCCCCAGGTGCTATTCGACGACTTCGGTTACCAAGAGAGTCGGCACAATCTCGCGAATGGTTTCACTTGGGGACCGGATGGTTGGCTGTACGCTGGACATGGTCGCACCAGCCCCTCGGAGGTTGGCCGCCCGGGTACTCCCGCCGAGCAGCGCATCCACTGTGACGGCGGCGTTTATCGCATTCATCCAACTCGCCTGGTGTTTGAGAATTTCGCGGATGGCACGACGAATCCGTGGGGCGTTGATTTCGACGACTTTGGCCAGTGCTTCGTCTCGAACTGTGTCAATCCGCACCTGTTTCACGTGATCCAAGGGGCTCACTACGAACCGTGGCGAAACCGTCCGTCCAGCCTGTACGCGTATGACCGCATTCCGACCTGTGCCGACCATTTGCACTATCCGAGCGATCAACCGAAGGCCATGCGGGGCGAGACTCAAGAAACGCTCGACATGGGGGGTGGCCACGCACATTGCGGAACCCTGATCTACCTTGGCGACAATTTCCCGCCGCAGTACCGTAACACGGCCTTGATGTGCAACGTGCACGGACGCCGCATTAACAATGATGTGTTGCGGCGCAAAGGTTCTGGATACGTGGCGAGTCATAGCCCGGACCTGATGATCGCTGGCGACCCGTGGTTCATGGGCGTGACGTTGCAAACCGGACCCGATGGGAGCGTGTTCGTTTCGGATTGGTCCGATACGGGCGAATGTCACACTTACAAGCCGGAGCGAGGCACCGGGCGAATCTTCAAGATCAGCCACGGCCATCCCCGTTCGACGCCGGTCGATCTCGGCAAGCAGAACGACGACCAACTAGCTCAGCTTCTGTTCCACAGCAATGATTGGTATGTGCGGCACGCGCGACGACTGTTGCAGGAACGTGCGGCGATGCCGGGGTGGAGCGGCGAAGCGATCTCTGCGGTTTTGCGAGAAACGTTGGCCAATCATCCGGACGTGACTCGGCGGCTCCGGGCGCTGTGGACGCTGCACGTCATCGGCGGACTATCTGCGCCGCAATTGACGTCCTTGCTCGCCGACCGAAATGAACACATCCGAGCTTGGGCGATCCAGCTGCTGTGTGAAAACGGTGAGCCGCCGCGCGAAGCGTTGATCGCGTTCAAAAGTCTGGCCAAAAACGATCCGTCACCAGTTGTTCGTCTATATCTGGCTGCCGCGTTGCAACGATTGTCGCTGGATCACCGTTGGGACATCGTTACGGCGTTGGTTAGCCACACCGAAGATGCTAATGACCAAAACTTGCCTCTGATGTGCTGGTATGGTCTCGAACCATTGGTCCCCCTGGATGCCAACCGATCGCTGCACCTTGCCGGGGTTGGAACTCTTCCGCGGTTGCGTGAGTTCATCGCCCGCCGATTTGTTGACCACGTTCTATCGCTGAAGGAAGAAGGAAATCTCGATGCGTTGGCGGTCGCGCTCGCCGAGGCGAGCGAGCCTGCGCAACGTGATTTGCTCTCCGGAGCGCGCGAGGGATTACGCGGTCGCAAGAATATGCGAATGCCGGCCGGATGGTCGGATGTTCATTCGCGACTGAAGCTCAGCGCCGATCCTGCGATCCGGGAACTCTCGACGGTATTGGCGGTTACCTTTGGCGATCCCCAGGCACTCGCGGATTTGCGACACACCGCGCTTACACCGACACTTCCGACCGCCGAGCGTCAGAAGGCGCTGGAGGCATTGCTTGACAAGGGGCTCTCCGACCTCGCGCCGGATTTGCACAATCTGCTGGCCGACAAATCGCTCCGGCGCACCGCGCTGCGCGGGTTGGCGTCGGTGTCGCATGAAGCAACACCGCGGTTAATCCTCGCTCGCTACGCCGACCTGACTCCCGACGAAAAGACAGAGGCTGTGGCAACTCTCGCGTCGCGAAAGGATTTCGCACTGGCCTTGCTCGAAGCCGTGGAGAATCAAGTCGTCGCCCGGAATGACCTCTCGGCCTACGTGGCGCGGCAGCTTTACTCATTGGGCGATGCTGGCATCACCGACCGGTTGCGGAAAGTTTGGGGCGACGTTCGCGAGACTTTGCCGCAAAAACAAGAGCAGATCGCGCGGTACAAAAGACTGCTGACCGACGCTTCGCTCCGAAGCGCCAACGTTAGCAATGGCCGACTCGTCTATCGTCAGACCTGCCAGCAGTGCCACGTGTTGTTCGGCGAAGGGAGCAAGATTGGTCCCGACCTGACCGGCTCCAACCGTACGAACTTGGACTATCTCCTGTCCAACATTCTAGATCCCAGCGCCGAGATCGGTCGGGATTACCGGATGTCGGTGGTGGCGACGACGAGTGGGCGAATCCTCACGGGCATCGTTACGGAACGAACTCCCAACCGGCTCACCGTCCAGACAGCGACGGAAAGCCTGGTGATTTCTTCAGACGAGGTTGACGAGGTAGTCGAGTCCACAGCGTCGATGATGCCGGAAGGACAGTTCGAGCGACTGTCCAGGGAGCAAATCCGCGACTTGATCGCGTACTTGGCAACAGCCCGCCAGGTCTCGCTTCCGGAAGGCGCCCAAGGCGAGGCTCAAGAACCATAGCAGAGGGGGTTCCGACCCCGTTTTGTTCGACTCGTTATTGAATCTTGTGCTGCTATTGTCGATTTGTGACCCGTAATCCGAAGCGTTAGCGAGGCAGAACCCTCGCGTACTTCTGCCTCGCTAACGCTTCGGGTTACGATGGCTGGCGAACTGCGATCGTTTTTTACAATACGGGACTCAATAAACGAGCCGCGCCAATGTGCGACAATCACGCCAACCTCAGGAGACTTCACCATGTCGATTCGTCACCGTTGGTTGATGATTGTGGTACTCGTCGCGTGTGCGGCAATTACGAACGAGTCTGTTATCGCGCAACCACTTGGCGAGCCCGACCGCGGATCGCCGGGCGATGAAATGATCCAGGCTTACCTGGCGCGGGAAACCGCGCGGCTGTCGGCTCGCATTGCCGACGACGTTTCATCACGCGAAGCATGGGAAACGAAGCGACCGAAGTACCTCGAAGAGTACTTTTACATGCTCGGGATGTCGCCACGGCCAGAGCCGACGCCCCTTCACGCGACGATCACCGGAACAATCCCGGGTGATGGCTATGTCGTCGACATGCTCCACTACCAGAGTCGGCCGGGACTGTATGTCACGGGCAATCTTTATCGACCCGCCGTGAAAATGGAAAAACCGGGCAACAAGTTGCCGGCGGTGTTCTATGTGTGTGGTCATTCGGGCCGAGGACGAAATGGCAACAAGGTCGCCTACCAATCGCACGGCATCTGGTTCGCCCGGCACGGCTACGTGTGCCTGGTAGTGGATACGCTGCAACTCGGTGAGATCGCCGCATTCCATCATGGCACCTACAACCTGCAGCGGTGGTGGTGGCACTCGCGGGGCTACACGCCAGCTGGCGTGGAAGCCTGGAACGGCATCCGCGGAATCGATTACCTGGTGAGCCGTCCCGACGTCGATCCCCAGCGCATCGCCGTCACGGGGATTAGCGGCGGCGGTGCCGCGACGTTCTGGGTTGCCGCGGCCGATGACCGCGTCCAAGTTGCAGTGCCAGTCAGCGGTATGGCCGATCTCGAGGCCTATGTCCCGAATCGTGTGATCAACGGGCACTGCGACTGCATGTTCCTGTACAACACCTTCCAGTGGCCGTGGACGCGGATCGCCGGCCTGGTCGCTCCCCGCCCCATGCTGTTTGTAAACAGCGACCAGGACCGAATCTTTCCGATGGATGCCAATGAGCGGATCATGCAACGTTTGGAGCGGCTGTACAGCCTGTACGGAGCGGGCGATCGAGTGGATGCCGTGGTTAGCGTGGGCGGCCACGCCTACCGCCAAGACATCCGGCAAGCGGCGTTTCGCTTTATCAATGCTCACCTGAAGGGAGAGTCGCAGGCGATCGAAGACAGTGAAATCGACATCGTTAGCGAAGGAGGCAATCCTGGTCCGTACCCAATTCCGCCTGAAAAGCTGCGCGTCTTTCCGACCGACGCTGATATTCCCGCGGATCAAATCAACACGACCATCGACGAACGCTTTGTACTAACGGCGACTGTGGTCGCTCCTAAGGTTGGCCAGCATGACAGCTGGAAACGGCCACTGCTGGCTGAACTACGACGCGTGAGCTTTGGCTATTTCCCCGAACTCATCCCAGCCGCCAGGAAGTTGGCAGATATCGACCCGACGACGGAGCGATTGCAATCGGAAGAGGGTATCGAAATCCGATTGCAGTTTGTCACGCCAAAAACTGTTGTCCGGACGAACAGCGTATTGCTCGTCGTGCTGAACGAGAAAGAAGTCGGCTCGATGCCCGAATGGGTTACTAGAATCGCCACCGCCGATCAGGCGGTCGTTCTCTGCGAGCCGCGGGGTATCGGTGCGACGAAATGGACGACGAAGAACCCGCCGAACTACGTTGAGCGCTCGCACGCGCTTCTCGGTCGCACGGTCGATGCCGGACGAGTATGGGACGCGATCGCCGCGGCGCAATACGTCGCCATGAATTCACGTGCCGGGAAAGAGCATCCTAAGGTCCCGGTTCACATCGCCGGTAGCGGAACAGCGGGCGTGATCGCGGCCTACGCGGCCGTTCTGCACGACCAGATCACCGACGTTAGGATCGTATCGCCACCGACGACCCACATGGACCGCAGCGCTCCACAATTGCTGAACGTACTGCGAGTGTGCGACATCCCCGATGCATTGGGCCTCATGGCGCCACGCGGGCTCACCATCCTCGGCGCCGAACCGGCGTCTTTCGGCAAGACCACTTCCGCCTATACTGCCGCCGGGGTGCCAGACCGGCTGTCATTTAAGTAATGTGGCTAATTGTTTAACCGCAAGCCGAAGGCGTGCGCGCTGCCCGGTTATCGATTTTGATCCGTGCATGCTATCGCGCACGCCTTCGGCTTGCTGTTAAACGACCGAAAAGTAGCAAAGAACAAAGCCGCCGACGAGCGAACTCGCCGGCGGCTATCGTGATTCGAGTTGTACTGACGGAACTCAACTGAAGAGTTCGTTCAACACGTCCTCCAACGCCTGGTCGACATCGTCGCTTGTTGCATTCTTCGTCAAGACATTCAGGTCGTTCACAAGATCGACGGTTTCCTCGTCGGCAATTTGACTGAACAGCTGGTCGTGGACTTCCAACGCGCCCATGTCGACTGCCACGTCATTTTCTGTGGAGACTCCAATCGACCATTGGCTAATCGCCAAATCACGGGCGGCTGCTCCGCGAGACAAAGACGTGACGTCAATGACCAGCGACTGGAAGTCCGTAGACGGCGAGCCGTCAAGCTGCCGTTGTCCGACAACGGTCGAGACCTGGATGACCGCGGTCCCGTCGTGTACGCCTTCCCCCTCTCCCTCCGACTGGGCGCGATTCAAGCGATTAATAACCTTGAGCGCGTCCCCCGGCGAGATGAACTTGTCGTGGTTCGTATCGACGTAATTCGGCGCGGTCGCGATTCCGAGCAACTTGCCAGACTTGACTAGCGGATCGTTGCTAAAGGCCTGCTCATTGAGCCGGTTGATCAAAATCAAAGCGTCGATCGGCGTCACGAGTCCGTCGGCGTTGACATCGTCCGCGTCAACCGAGTTCGTGTGGTTCACCGGAGATTCGACACGGGTGTCGAGCGCAGCGGGTGGATCAAAGTTGCCGATGATCGGAATCGCGAATTGGTTGCCGAATTGGACGTAGAAGTCCTTGCCGAACGGAACCGGCTTAAACGGATGGGCTAGCGTATTGACCGTGCCGACCACACGATCGTTAATCCCGTCGCCTGGATTCCGATCGTTCGATACAAGGAAGTACCATTCCGCAGCTTCATGCGGAGCAACTCCGGAACGATCCGGCACCCACAAACCAATGTCGTCGATACCGTCACGATCGAGATCGGCTGCCACTGGACGTTCGCGAGGGCCGATGAAACCAAGCTTGATTGTCGTGTCGATCGTGCCGTTCAATCCCGGAAGAGAAGGAATCGGACCGCCGGCGCCAACTGAACTTAGATCGAAACTGAAAGTGTCATCCGCCCACGTGGCCAAATCGTCCTTGCCATCACCATCGAAGTCACCGACGATCGGATAGCCACGTAGAGCGCTAACAAGCCGCGTCGATGCGTTCAACGTGAAGTTGTGGTCCGTGTCGAAGTACCATTCGGTACCCGTGAACACCGCCACTTCGTCGCCGTTGGTGGCATTTCCGTCGAAGTTGCCCGCGATCGGCAAGCCGTTGATCTTCAACAGTTCTTCCTGGTTCACGTCCGGAACACCGTCGTTGTTCACGTCAATCAACCACCGCCACTTGCCGGCCAGGCCGGTCCCAACCAATCCGTAGGCGGCCAACTTGTCGAAACCATCCGCGGTGGACCCCGGAGCCAGGCTAAAGTTTCCAGCAAAGATGTCGTCGCTTGTAAAGGCCTTGCCATCCGCGATCCCCGTACCGTAACCAAACGCATAAGTGATGTCACGGTTGGTAAAGTCGAGGTTATCTGGATCGAAGATCGTGTTGCCGTTGGTATCGATATACACGCTGCCTGATGACCAAGTCCCAACTTCTGGCCGTGAATCGACTGTGAAGCGCGCGACGAAGTCTCCGCCGGGTTGACCGTCCCCGCTCGGGAACAAGGGCGATTCCAGAGGTTGGATGGCATTGCTTTCGCCGTCGAGCTTGTTGCCGACATCGTCAACGATGTCCTCACTCAACGTCAACGTAAAGCGATCGTCAGGTAGCGGTTCGAAGAACGATAGCACGAGTACGCCAGTTGCCGGAGAACCGGGAACCGACGGATTCGGAGTAAACGTTATG
>CAZFLF010000244.1:0-8258 GCA_964519825.1 uncultured Pirellulaceae bacterium
GCGGCGCGCTGCGGGCTGCGACTCGCTGCATCACCTTGACCAACTCCACCACGGCTGCCTGGCGTGGGGTCGGTCTCGATGACCGGGATTTACGCAGGCCCCGGGGATTCGATCAAACCCGGGGTGACCCTGGATCGCGATATCCAGAAACGGAAAGGTCGGCGCTCCTCGGACAATAAGCGAGTTCTCTTCTTGTTTGCACATTGCGGCAGTGTCAATCGTAAAGTCGGCAACGCCCTTGCGAGCCGAGCCACGGCCTCCCAAAGGGAGAGAACTGGCAATGTGCAGCAAACCATAGTGCGTGCGATTGTGATTCAGAAGTCAAATCAGGTGCGATCGACATCCAGTCACCGTTGCTCACTGGGCGTGCTCACGGAGCTTCTTGTGGCAAGTCACACAACTGATCGTCATCTGCGTGAAAGCGAGGGTCGCACCTTCAACGTTAGCCTTGCGAGCCTGCTTGATGAGCTCGTCGTTCGCCTGCTGAAAAGTTTGAAGCTGCTCGGCGTAGCCATCCCACCGGCCGCGTACGAATCGCTCAAATCGGTTTAGACCGCGCATCTTGGCCGCGTTTTGTTCGATCAATGCAAAATCCGCTTTGGTAACACCCTCCAGAATGTTTTTTGAATACTCTAACTTCATTCGCATCCACACGCTGGGATCTTTCGACTCATCTTCCTTCGAGTTTTGCGGTTGGTCAGCATTCAAGGACGTTGTGAGCGCGCAGAGGACAAGCACGATCAGTTTGTAACGCTTGCAATTCATCGTCGATTCTCCTGTGAATTGAGGGAGGTCCGGCGTTGAATTTGCAAACCAAATGCCGCCGAACATAAGAACCGTCTCTCGGTCGTGCGAACGGTGCCGGTAATGCACCAGTCATGGGATTTGTTGAAAGCTGACTTCAATCCCCGGAAGATGTGAACAACTGTGCGAACTGTGCGAGTTCGCTCACTGTGCCGGGTTGCACGCGATAATGCACACGTACCCGCGGTATACAACCTATGTTTACACCCTCTTTGGGACGCGAGCCGCAGCACATTTCGGCTCGCTTCTCGGAGAGACGCGGCCACTTGATTGGCTCGGACCGATGAAAGTTGGGCGTCGTGGAGACTTGGCTTGGCAGTTGCAAGCACGGAGGACCATGTCAACCGTACCGAATGAGTCATGAAACATGGTCGACGAGGTCTGGCTCGGTTGCTGCTGGGGACCATCGCCGAAGGTGTGATGCGCCGGGCACCTTGTCCCGTGATTACCCTGGAACACGCCGTGGCAACTGAGCAGTCCGCAGTCGAAGAGACTGTGGCAATGGCTTGACCCGGGTGTTACACCGAGTGCGACAACTCACCTCCATACGCGGAGTGCCCCGAACATGAACATTTACGACGACAAACGCGCCTATATGGTATTGCTACGTTCGGAACATCGGGATGTTAATGAGATCTTGTGTCACATCTCGACTCTGGTTTGGCAACTGGGAGATCCGATCACGAACGATTCAAGGCTTGCCCAGGTGGTTGAACACCTCGCCCACCTGCGTCAGGAATTGAAGAATCACTTCTTGGTAGAAGAAAGCGGCGGGTGCCTGGATGAAGCGGTCGCTCGCCGCCCCAGCATTGGACGTGAAGTCGATACGATCAAGGGCGAGCAACCGCGATTGATGGAACAACTGGAGGCATTGATCAATCAGGCGACGCGCATTGCGGAAGGAAGTTCGGAGCAATCAGACTTCAGTCAGCAATGGGAGCGATTCGTCGCCGAAATGAGCAATCATGAAGACGCGGAGGACCGCTTGCTGGTGCGGGGACTCGAAAATGTACTGACGGAGGTCTAACCTTATCAACGATCATCAGTTAATCCGCCTCATCGTTTAACGGCAAGCCGCCAGCCGCAGGCGTGCGCTGTTTCCACGTTGCGGTTCACTGACATCGCACGCCGACGGGCTTGCGGTCAAACCAATGTGGTTACAAAACGTCGACTTATGATGCTGGACAACGGAGCAACGCCATGATCGTGGACTTGCTGATTGTCGATGACGACCAGGAACTATGCCAACGGTCGGCCCAATTCTTCGAGCAGCGCGGATACCGCGTGGCGCAAGCCGCGGATGGCGAACAGGCGTTGGCGTTGGCGGCGAATCGCGTTTTCCACGTTGCGATTCTGGATTTGATGCTGCCGGGCATGACTGGAATTGAACTCTTAGAAAAGCTGAAGCAGACCAACATCGAAACGGAAATCGTACTCCTCACGGGCGACGGTACGATCGAAACGGCCGTTCGTGCGATGAAGCTTGGTGCCATTGACTTTCTCATCAAACCGGTCCGTTTCCAACAGCTGGCGGCGGTGTTGGAGAAGGCGGTTGAAGCTGGAAACTTGCGGCGAGAGAACCGGCAGCTCAAGGCTGTGATCGATCGTGCGCAAACGCCGCCGAACATGATCGGCAATTCCCCCGCGATGCGCGAAGTGTTTCGACTGATTGAGCGCGCGGGTCCCAGCGACAAACCAATCCTCATTCAAGGAGAGAGCGGCACGGGGAAGGAACTTGTCGCCAAGGCCTTGCACCAAGCGAGTCGCTTTGCGGATAAACCATTGGTCGTGATCAATTGCGCGGCACTCCCTGAAACCCTGTTGGAAAGCGAGTTGTTCGGCTTCGAAAAGGGATCCTTCACGGGCGCGTCCGCGGCGAAGGCCGGTCTGTTCGAAATCGCCGACGGCGGCACGCTCTTCATTGACGAGGTGGGAGAGATGGCCGGCTCACTGCAACCGAAACTGTTGCGGGTGCTGGAAGACGGATCCATGCGCCGCATCGGTTCTGTTAAGGAACGGCGCGTCAGTGTGCGGATCATCGCGGCTACGAATCGAGACCTGCTCAAGGAGGTCGACGCGAAACGGTTTCGTGAGGATCTTTATTACCGCATCAATGTGATGACCATCCAACTGCCGCAATTGCGGCAACGTGGCGACGACGTACTACAGCTGGCCGATCACTTTGCCGGCCCCGGTTGGGAATGGGAGCCGCGGGCTTACGAAACGCTCACCAGCTACAACTGGCCGGGCAATGTACGGCAGCTGATAAACGCGATCGACCGGGCGAAGCTGTTGGCGGACGATGGCGAGATCCGATTTGAAAACCTGCCACCGGAAGTAACGCGCGGCGGTGCGACGACAAAAAGCGTTCCGCTTGCGGACGAACGCGACCTTGTTGACTTAGCCACCCTGAACCGCACCTGTATTGTGGAATCCATGAAGCAAGAACGTGGAAACAAGTCCCATGCCGCCACAAAACTTGGCGTCACGCGCCGGAGCCTCTACCGATTGCTGGAAAAGTACAATATCGCACCTGGGGAGTATGGCTCTGAGGTTCCGGACTCGGTCGAAATTGGTGCCGAACATCAAGGTTGAATTCCGAAGCACTAAACCTGAAATACGAAACAAATCGAAAACCAAAATGACCCACTGCCCAAAACGGCCGTTTGCGTTTTCAACATTAGGATTTCGTGCTTTGGGTTTGTTTCGGATTTCGTGCTTCGGAATTCGGATTTGGCTCCGGCCCTGCCGCACTAGCCAGTCGTCAGATCCTTTCAGTAATTTGGCATGACCCACCCACACATTCCGCCGCATAAGAAGTCACCGTCGAACGACGCCGCCCGGCTGGCAGCGATCTTGGAAACGGCTGTCGAAGCGATCATCACCATCAATGAGAGCGGGATTGTCGAATGGTTTAATATGACAGCCGAACGAATGTTTGGCTATGCCGAAGCGGAGGTCGTCGGCCGCAACGTTCGCCTGTTGATGCCGCCGCCGTATTCCGACGAACACGATCAATACCTGGCGAATTATTTGCGAACAGGCCAGAAGAAAATCATTGGGATCGGTCGTGAAGTGTTCGGCAAACGCAAGGATGGCACGTGTTTTCCCATTCAATTGGCCGTTACCGAAGTGCTGATGGAAGGAAGCCGTTTCTTTACCGGCTTCATCCAAGACATCACGGAAAAATACGCAGCCGATATCGCCCTGCGGCGAAAGCATGAAGAGCTGTTGTCGACACAGCACAAGTTGATTCAGTCTGAGCGACTGGCGGCGATCGGCGAAGCAATGACGCGGCTGGCACACGAGAGTCGAAATGCTCTCCAGCGCAGCCAGGTCTGTTTGGAACTGCTGGACGAGCGTCTCGCGGATCGGCCACAGGACAAAGAATTGCTGAATGAGATTCAAAGGTCGCAAGACGGTCTACATCGACTGTACGAAGAAGTTCGCCGGTTCGCCGCACCGGTGATCATCGAACCAATGTTTTGCCATGTCGGCAAAGTCGTGCACGAATCCTGGGACAACTTGGCCGCCAATCGGGCTGGCCGTGACGTGCGTTTCATCGAAAAATCGACCTGCGAGGACTTGCGTTGCGAGATCGACACGTTCGCGATGGGGCAGGTGTTTCGAAACGTCTTCGACAATGCACTCGCCGCCTGTGCGGATCCGGTACACATCACGGTGCAATACCGTGCGGTTGAGCACAACGGATCGTCCTCTTTGGAAGTTGCCATCCACAATAACGGCCCAACTCTTACTCCCGAACAACGCGAAAAGGTTTTCAATCCGTTCTTCACCACCAAGTGCACGGGGACAGGATTGGGCATGGCGATTGCAAGCCGGATTGTGGACGCCCACCACGGGCAAGTATCGGTCAAATCCGGCGACGGTTCCGGGGCTGAGTTTGTAATTGTGGTGCCGAGGAAACAGCCATGACCCAATCCCTCCGCATTGCTGTCGCGGATGACGAACCGCTGATGTTGCGATGGTATGTCGAAACCCTGACGAAGATGGGACACGAAGTATGCGTGCGCGCGGCGGATGGGCGTGAATTGGTCGAGATGTGCGAAAGAGCACAGCCCGACCTGATCATCACTGATATTCAGATGCCGAGACTAAGCGGGATTGAGGCCATTGCGGCCTTGAATAACGGCTCGGCAATTCCAGTGATCCTCGTTTCAGCATTTCACGATTCCGAGAATGTTGACTGCGCAGTCGAACAACATGTCTTGGCGTATCTGGTCAAACCGATCAAGCGAGCCAATTTGCAGACCGCCATCGCCATGGTGGTGTGTCGCTTTCGGGAATTCGAGGCATTGCAAAAACAGGCCGAGGATCTGACTCAAGCTTTGGCGGACCGCAAGTTGATCGAACGCGCCAAAGGCATCCTGATGAAACGAGCCGGCATGGACGAGCCAGACGCCTTCCACCGGCTGCAAAAAATCTCGCAACAGAGGAATCAAAAACTAGTCGAGGTCGCACGGATAATCCTTGTCGCCGAGGAGGCTTTCAGCGCCTAGGCGCAACGTTCCAGTGCAGCTGAATCCTTTTTCCTGGAGGTTTTTCATGAGAACAGGGATGTGTCGCTTGTTGTCCATTGGAGGAGTCGGATTGCTGATTGGTGTCACCCTACTGCGGGCAGCAGAGCCAACGCAGGCTGGCGGCGATTCGGCCGTCGAGCGGACCCGCAAGCAAGTCAAGATGCTCGACGACTTGTACAAGACTGTCGTGGTCCTGATCACGGACAAATATGTTCAGAGCGAAACCGATGCATCGGCCGGCATGGCCGCCAAGAACCTGTTCGACGCAATGCGGAAGAAGAATCATCACGATGTGCGATTGCTGGACGCGACCGGTCAACCTTACAACGACGACAATGTCGCCAAGGATGAGTTTGAGAAGATGGCGGTCAAAGCGCTACAGTCGGGCAAAGACTATGTCGAACAGATCGAAACGAAAGACGGGGTACGCTACTTGCGAGCGGCAACGGCGGTGCCTGTCGTATTAGAAAAATGCGCGATTTGCCACCCGCACTTCAAAGACGCCAAGCCAGGTCAGGCCATCGGCGCTCTCTCTTACAAACTGCGTATCGAGTGATTGATTATTCATTGGACTCGACTGCAGCTCCTAACGCTTATGAAAGACGCAGACTTGAAACGCTTCGGGATTGAGGAGCAGGAGCGGAGTTCGACGAAGAGATCGAATGCCTGTGACGCTTATAAATCCCACGTGCAGCCGCCACGCTTCACAACGATTGGCTCGGCCGCGCTTGCCACGAGATTCTGGCCTACGATTCGACCGTTAATCTCTCGCATCGACGGCTGGTTCAGGAACCGGACTGCTTTCAGGAGCCTGTGAGCCGGCACGCATCGTAAGTGAATTCCAGGTCAAAGAAAGATAGTCCGAGACCGGTCCCGTGCTGAATCGACGCGCGTGATGTGCGGTGATGCACATCCTACAGGACTGATGCTGGCCAGCGACTTGCCGAGAACTCCCGGATAATACGTCGGTTTACATTCCGTCGAACAGCATTCTTCATGTGCAGATGAATTGGCCCACTCCTTGCAATGCCGACGTAACGAGTTTGCGTGAATCGAGTTTCTACGGAGGCCGCGGTCATGTGGAAGGATTTTCAATCCAAATGGCGGTTCGGTTGGATGCGGCTATTTGGATTCGCCCTGCTGCCGCTTGCCGTGGCTGCAGTCCATGCAGGCCAGCCGAAGCCAACTGACGATGTTGCCAGCACCTCCCGCGGGCAGCAGCTGTATCGGCAGCACTGCGCGGACTGCCACGGAGAGCTTGGCGATGGCCAGGGGCTCGCGGCAGCCCTGCTCTATCCGAAGCCCCGAAACTTCCGGCTGGGCAAGTACAGGCTGGTCAGCACGGAGAACATCGTGCCCACGCGGGAAGATATCGATTCCCTGCTGGTGCGGGGAATGCCGGGGTCGTCGATGCCTTCCTGGGCCCACTTGAGCAACGAGCAGCGCCAGCTATTGATCGATGAAATCGTCCGCTTGACCAGCGATGGCGCGCGGGGCCGCTCCATCGCGAACCTGAAGCAGCAGGAACAACTGACCGACGAGGAAATCAAGAATCCGGAGGTCCAAGCGGAAATCGCGGCTGACGCGATGCGGAAGGTCACGCCGGGCGAGGTCACCGCGGTACCGGAAATCCCGCCCGCCGATCCAGTCTCCATCGCGCGAGGAAAGGAGCTCTACGTTAAACAGAGTTGCCACTCATGCCACGGGCTTGGCGCGGGCGGCTACACGTGGGCCGGCAACTACAAAGGGGCCTTATTTCAAGCTTCTTCCTGGAGCGGCCCCGGCGTCGGCAGCTTTATACATGAAGATCCATTTGCACCCGTGCTCGATGAGACAGCTCGCCTCACTCACCACGAACTGCGCCACTGTAGCGATGGGGAAGATCCTTCTTATTGGGCCTGTGGCGAGCGCACTCAGACTGTCAATTTGCCTCAGGGAGGCCGCCGGACTTTCACCGGCAAGACACACTTGCCGACGCCCACCAAATGCCTTTGGTACAACAACGCCAACTTCCTCAACCAGTCGAAATGGGTCTACAACATCATCGTCAATGTGCTGCCGAAGATGGATCTCATCATCGACCAGCAGATTGAATGGACCGGGTCCGCCGAATACTCCGATGTGGTCGTCCCCGTCAACTCGTGGGTCGAGTTCGAAGACTATGAGTGCGGTGGCTCGTGCTCCAATCCCTTCCTGCAAGTCTGGAAAGGGGGCATCAAGCCCGTTCACAACTCGATCGACGATGCCGCCGTTTTCGCGGGAGTTGCCCGGGCGTTAGCCAAGCGTTTCAGCGATCAACGCTTTGCCGACTACTTCAAATTCATCACCGACAGAAAAGCCAAGGTCTACATCCAACGTGTGTTCGACAACTCGACTACCACGCGCGGGAAAGACGGGCCCTATAACGTCGATCGGCTAATCGCTGGCGAATACGGCGGCGAGCCCGGCGCGGCATTGATGCTCTTTCGCACCTATCCGCGGGTTCCCTTCTACGAGCAGATTCACGATTCGATACCGTTCTACACCGATAGCGGGCGGCTCTCCGCCTATTGCGATCTGCCAGAGGCGATCGAATACGGCGAAAACCTCATTGTCCATCGGGAAGGGGTCGAGGCGACGCCTTATCTGCCTAATGTCATCGTTTCGACCAGCCCGTTCATTCGGCCAGTCGACTACGGCATTCCGCTCGACACGCTCGATCCGGCGCTGCGGGAGGTACGCAACGTGAAGTTGTCGTGGGACCGGGTCAAGCAAACCGTGCCGATGCAGGATTTGATGGATACTTTTGTTGTCGAACAGCAATCAAATTCGGCCTGTGCTATCATGCAAGCCATTGTTTTATTTGATGAATATCGTGGAAAGGGACTGGAAAATGACGAAAAAAGTCTTGCATTCCGATTCACCTTGCAAGAT
>CAZFLF010000245.1:0-8254 GCA_964519825.1 uncultured Pirellulaceae bacterium
ATCCTGCCATAACGACTTCGGTTTCGGAACGTTTTGACCGCGACGGCGCAGAAACTCACGCGCTGCATCCTTCTCTTGACCTGGTGTTCCGGGCGGAAGCGGCGTCTGCAACGTGAGGTTGCCGAACAGGCTTCCTTCATAGCTGGCGTCGTGGCAGAGCATGTTGCCATCGGCACAGGTGTGTTCGAGCGACACGTACTTGCCATACTCGGGATAGTACGGATAAAAGGCGGTGCGAAACTGAGCGGTGATTTGGATCTTCGGGGCGTTGAGGCACCTCAGCGTCTGGAGTTCAAAGCGAGCGGTTTCGTAGACGCCGCCCCCCAGGAAACGAAGTTCACCGTCGACCAACGTCAACTCGCCCTGCAAGCTGATCCCGTCGTTCACTTCCGGCGCGAGTTTTCCCGAGGTGCTGTTTTCGGCCTGGAGCTGCCCGGTAACCGCGTCGAGTGCCACGAGGTAAGTGCCGTCGTAGTGAGTGATCCCGGCCGCCGCGTAAACGGTACCGTTCTCGACGATGACTCCCCCAGCCACCGGCCAAGCCGAGATCAATTTGCCGAAGACTGGGATCCGGCGTTCCGCGGCAGCAACTCGGAATGTCCACAGCTGCCGGCCTGTGCGAGCCTCGAGAGCGTACACACGGCCATCTGCCGAACCGACGAACAGTCGGTCACCCGCGACGGCCGGTGGATAGTAAATCGGGCCGGCCGTGTAGCTTTTCCACACCAGTGCTCCGTTGCTATCCAAAGCGCGCACGACTCCGCGCCGATCCGCAATGAACACCATTCCGCCGGCCACGATGGGCGCGGTGGGCAGATCGTCGGAGCAAATGTCGGCCTTCCAGGCAAGCTTTACTTGCGAGGGCAGGTCGAGATTCGTTTTATCGGACCGGCTGTTGTCTCCACGGTACGCAACCCAGTCGCGCGGGCCAGTGCCGAGAGAAGCAATGTTCGTCAGGTTCTCGACAGCTATGCGCCGCGATTTCGCGTCGTTGCTCAAGTCCTTGGGTGAACCGGTAATCGGTCCGAGTGCGATGTGTCCGTAGAGGGAGAGCTCGCAGCCGCACATCCAAGGTCCCCAATACAAGTGGCCATTAGAGATGATCACTCCGTCCTGGCAGGGTGGACGCATTGGGGAGATGTGATGCGCGGCGTTGGTTTCGGTCATCACACGGACCGTCCCTTCCGCGGCGCGAAAGAAAATACTGTCGACACAACCGGTCGCCCGGGTGCAGGCTCGTCGGGCCGGAAACTTGTCGAGGATCTTGCCGCTGGCGTAATCGAGACGCACACCCGTCGTTCCTTGCTGGCCGGCCGCATAGATGGCGTCGTCGCGGAGCACCAACTGCAGATTGCCGACCGGATGCGTCCAGGCTAGCCGGCCGTCGCGCGTCGATGCGACTACCATACGGTCACGTTGAGGACCGGCGAAGAACACGTAATCGTCATTACACTTCATGTAACACGTCGTCGCGTAACCGGTCATGTAGTGTTGTGCACGCGCATTGGGACCGATGGCGGCGAGTAGCTCTTTGTCTGAGTTCTTCCACAGAAGGCGCCCATCCTGAGCGTCAACACATGCCAGGAACCGCTCGGGACAATAGCAGTAGATGCGGCCGTTCTTCATGCACACGCCACGCGAATCGAGGAACTGCTCGTCGCGGTGTTGCCACAGTTGCCGCTTGGTCTTGAGATCGATCGCGACCAGGGTCCGGCCGAACCCGAACGACTTGCTGGGGTCTTTGTAGTCGTGCCCTTCCCACATCCCCCACGGCCAGTGCCCCAGACCAGGACGATCGGATCGGATCGTTTCTACACTGATCTCCAAATTGCCGACCAGCGCATAGAGGACCCCGTCGCGGATGGCCATCCATTTCCAAACTGGGCCGTCGCTGATCTCCTTGGAGACGGTCAACTGATCCCGTACGTCGCCAGTTTGGGCATCGATGATCTTGCAAGACTCATGATCTCCCATGTACAGCGCGTCGTCGGTGGCGACCATCGTGTTGCGATGAATCATGAAGCCTTTCGGCGACGGCCGCTGCCACAGGACGGTCCCGTTGTAGGCGTTGATGCAAAGTAGCGTGTTGAGCATCGCATTCTGGTTGGCCTTGTGGGCAATGTGTCCCAGGGCCTTGAAGATTCGTCCCCCGGCCACGACGGTTTGCTCCGGCATGGGACTGAACTTTGGCTCGGCGATGAACTGCGTGCGAAACTCTCCGCGAACGAGTTGGTCGTTCGATTGCGGATTGTTATCCGCATCATGGTACGGGTGACTCCACTCGTCGATTCCCGCCGGCACCGGCTTCACTAGTTGGCGGTCTCCGATCCAAGCGGTTGCCCGCGGTCGCAACGCGCGCAGGAGCTCGTCGTCGGACGCTTGTGCCGCCGCAACCTGAGTCACGACGATGCCGTCCGCGAGGTTATCGGCCAGAGGCAGTGAATTGAATGGCCCCGAGTCGACAAACACTCGGGTTCCAAGGAGCCCAGCGGCGTCGGCGGCTTCACGTACTGCCGCTACATGCCCCGCGTCAGTAGATTGGAAATAGATCGTCAGCTGCGTGGACTTGGCGAGCTCGGTCACCTTGTCGGCACCCCCGCTCGGTAGGCCGAGAAGGCAGACCAAACCTCGCTCGATTCCGAGCTTTGGAAATCCATCCACGGGACGATCGGCGGCTGCGCCCCAGCCTGCGAGTGCGACAAGTGCAATACCAAACGAAGTGGTAAGAGACAGTCGGTTCATATTCGTTCCCCTCCTACGCGCCAAGATGGATTTCGGTCACATCGGGCGATCAGTGTACCGCTTAGTGCTCGGAGATGCAGCTGTTTCTGTGGCCGCGTCGCTCCGAGACGCGAGCCCTGGCGCCACAAACGACTACAGATCGCAGGGGCGGCGCGCCTCGGAGAGACGCGGCCACGATTGTCCACTTTACACCCACCAGACGCGCGAACGCAGTTCGGCAATATGCTGTTCGACGAGTAAGTGAATCGCACGGCCTTCGTCGAGGAGGGGCTCAATCGTCTCTTTAGGAACAGTGCCCAGACGCAGGAGTTCTTCGAGGGCGGCGACGCTGCGCGCGGAGGCTTCCAGCGCCCGTTTACAACAAACGATGTTGCCACACAAGACGTCGTCGTCGTAACCCATCCCGTGGCCGCCGGCGATTTTCGCAGCCACCACCAGACTGCTGGAAAAAGCCTCAACCAGCGGATCGTCCGGTTCCAATTCTTCGTCGCCGTCAAGATACTTCTGTAAAGTCTTATGCACCCTCAATCCCCATTCGCACCCGCGCGAGTAAGCGGGAATCGCGTCCAACGCTTCATGGTGTAGGCGAGCGGTCTCTTCCCAATCTTCGTCGAGATCCATGTCATCCAGGACTGGCATCTCGAAATCCGATTGGTCCTCGTCCTCCTCCTCGTCTTCGTCGCCTTCCTCGTCTTCCTCGCGGCGGTCCCATCCCATTTCGTGAGCGATGATTGCGTCGCGGTTGGGATCCTCGTGAAGCGTTTCGAGCAACTCGCCGAACTTTGCCGAGCGGACGTCGCTCTGACGCATCAGTTGCTCCCACTCCTCCTCATTCCACGGTCGATCATCCGGCGTGTCGTCAGCCATTGTGTGCGCACCAGTCATCGTGAGTCGTGACCCTCGACGAGCCACGACGGATTGCGATTCCACTAGCCGATTAGTGTATCGCTTGGCGTGTGGTCGATCAGTACCTATACTTCGTTTGTGGTCGCGTCTCTCCAAGACGCGGACCCTAAGACTGCCGCCGGGCTTCAAGTCTATACGAGATTTGACCTTAAAACTGCCGCCGGGCTTTGCGTCTAGACGAGATTTGACGCCGAAAACTGCCGCTGGGCTTCGCGTCTCGGAGAGAAGCTGCCACGATTAAGGAAACGAATAATGGCCAAACAAGGCCCGCGCAAAAAGCTCCCCAAAGAGCTCGCGGTCATCAATGCCGATAATTGCACTGGTTGTGAGTCGTGTTTGGAGGTCTGCCCAGTCGACTGCATCGAGATGCGGTCCATGAATATGGGCGTCAAAGGTGTTCAATCCTGGTGCGAGATCGATATTGAGCGGTGCGTGGGCTGTGAAGTGTGCGTCCATATTCCACAGAAGAAGTCGAATCCCTACGAGTTGACCGTTTGTCCTTGGGACGCTATCGAAATGGTCCCGACGGAACTCGTCGCTCAGACGGTGGCACAAATCGGTGGCCCGCCGGAATACATCCAAAACAACTGGGACCGGTTGGTTGGCACCGCCCAGCATCTCGCCGAACTCAAGACCATGGCGAGCTAGCGAAACGCTTCGTGGCATTGCGAGCAGGCCTTGTCTATTTTTCCGGCGGCAGCGCGGGCCTGATCGTAGTTGTTCAGCTTCACGGCATCGACGATTTCTCGGGCCGAAGACTTCATGCTGTTGGCGAAGCCGATATAAGTTTGATCTTCTGCGTCGCTCATGCCCGGTTTGGTCAGAACCGTCGCCATCACGGAGATGATTTCCGCATCGTGCAGAATCTGTTCGATGTGCTTGCCGAATTCGTCCTTGCTGGCGAGCGATTTTGCGACTCTCTCCTGATAGATCGCTTCCAGTCGTTGCATCAACGGCGAACGCTCGATAATCACTCCCCACTCTGGCGTGTCCCCGGCCGGTTGCGCTGGCAGTGACGAACCGTTGAGCAACTCATCGAGGTCCCCTTTGCGGAGTTTGGCTTCGCTGAACACGTTGGTATTGCCGCCGGCCTTGGTATTATTGGCGGTACGTGAAAAGAGGTCGCGAGCGGTCGCGGCGTCTTTCTTGAAACGGACCTCGCCATCGTATTCCGCGATGACCGCGAAGAGCATGGCCAGGAAGGAGAATTCCCGGCGGATGACTTTGTGCCCGCGCCCCGCGAAGTCGCTCGGAGTCGTGACGTTTTTATCCACTTCCAGTTTAATGGCCTTGATCTCGTCTTCGATGGTCCCTGACGAAATGAGCTTCGACCATCCGCCGGCTCCTCCGGATGCAGTCGTTGCGCCGCCAGGAGTTACCGTGGCCGTTGCGCCGCTACTCGGTGCCGCGTTGGCAGTGGGAGTTGCCGGGCGTGCTCCTTGCAACTTGCTAAAGACATCGGGGAAAAATACCTGTGACACCTCCGCCGAATTGAACTTGGGAGGCGTTGCGCGCTTCGCTGGCGACTTGGTACGGTCTTGGGCCAGTACGAACGCAGTAATGACAAAAGCGGACAGGACCAAGACGGCAGGCTTGACCGGCATGTGCATTCGTTCAGATTGGGGTGAGTGGGAAAAGAGAGATTGAGCGACAGAGAGAACGAGAGACCCAAAATCCTTCCGACTGATTATCGATGCCTCCGCGGTCGCGGGCAAGAGAAGTCTCTGGAAGTGTGTAAACTAATCTTCGATGAACCAGCCGTCACGAAAAACTTCTCGGCGACATTTCCTTTCCGGCCGCTCGGCATTGCTGGCGGTTGATGATGCGTTGCCTCCCGATGAAACAATTCTGTCGGCAGCACTTGGGACCGGTTCCTCCGAGACCTATCTGCTCCAGATCGGTCGTTCGGCGATGGCCTGCGAGTTCGACGTTTTCCTGAACGCCGGCCAACATCCTGGTGCGACCGAGATCGCGGTGGCGGCACTCGATCTGATCGACGAACTGGAAACTCAGTTGACCGTTTACCGGTCGACGAGCGAGGTGATCGAGATCAATCGTCGCGCCCCTCACGAACCGGTGCAGGTTGAACCGCAATTGTTCCAGCTGTTGCTCCGAGCTGTCGAAATCTATCGCGACACGCAAGGTGCCTTTGACATTACATCGGGACCTCTTTCGAGAGCCTGGGGGTTCTTTCGGCGAGCCGGCCGATTTCCGGCTGCGGACGAGATCGCCACCGCGTTAGCCAGTGTCGGCAGCCACTGGCTGCAACTTGACGAGCCGGACAGGGTTGGTTTCGGATTGCCAATGCTGGAAATCAATCTGAACGCCATCGGCAAAGGGTATGCTCTCGACCGAGCCGCCAGCTTCATGGAAGAACGAGGACTGGAGAATTTCTTGATCCACGGCGGACATAGCAGCATTCTGGCTCGCGGCTCGCGTGCAAACGGTGATTCGCCGGACACCGGTTGGCTGGTTTCGCTCCGCCACCCCTTGCGTCCCGAGCGACAGTTGGCCGAGCTCAGGCTGGTCAACCGAGCACTCGGAACGTCCGGGTCCGGTAACCAGTTCTTTCACTTCCAGGGGCGTCGGTACGGGCATGTGATCGACCCGCGAACGGGCTATCCGGCCGACCAGGTATTATCGGCGACGGTGCTCGCACCGGACGCTGCGACGGCGGACGCGCTCGCAACGGCATTTTTCGTCCTGGGTGTGGAAGATTCTCTTTCGTTCTGCTCGACTCACCCGGCACTCGCTGCCATCTTCGTCCTCGCAGGCCGTAGGGCCGGAGAAGTGGAAGTCATATCCACCGGCCTCTCCGACTCCGAACTGCACCTACTCCTCTAATCCTCCTCCCCGCATTCCTCTGACCTCTAACCTCTAACCTCTAACCCCTTTTCATGTCTCCAACGTCGCCTCAACGGTGGTATCAAGGAATCACGACATACCAATGGCTGGTCCTCCTGATTGCATCATTGGGCTGGATATTCGACGTCTTTGAGGGACAGGTGTTCGTGGCCTCGATGGACGAGTTGGCCAAGGAGTTACTCGGCAGCGGCGCGACGGAGGGGGACCGCTCGTTTTACAACAACATCTCGATGGGGATGTTCTTGTTCGGCGGAGCGATTGGCGGCGTGGCATTTGGCGTGCTCAGTGACCGCATCGGCCGCGCCCGAACGATGATTCTGACAATCCTGATGTATTCGGCCTTCACCTGTCTGACGGCATTCGCTCAACAATGGTGGCATGTGGCAGTGCTACGGTTTCTGGTGGCGATGGGAGTTGGCGGCGAGTGGGCGGTCGCCAGCTCGATGGTGGCCGAGCACTTTCCCGCACGAGCGCGGGCTTGGTCCGGGGCGATCTTTCATGCGTCGAGCGTGTTTGGAACATTCCTGGCGGTCGCCGTCGGCGAATTCATCGTGGCGAATCCAGCGTGGGGCTGGCGCTGGGCATTCGGAATTGGTGTCGTCCCAGCGCTGCTTACGCTGTGGATTCGCTGGCAACTGCGCGATGCGCCCCCGGCGGTGACCTCGTCGGTCGAGCACTCCCGTGATCTGCGTCCCGCGGCATTCGGCGAACTCTTCTCCGGTGAATACCTCCGACATCTGGTGCTCGGCGTGTCCCTGTCGACCATCGGTTTGGCCACTTTCTGGGGTGTACATATTTACGGTAAAGACGCTTTGAAAAACGCCAAGTTGCGTGCGTTGAACGAGGCTGGCGAGGACGTCCAATCCGCCACGTCGCTGCGAACGCTCAAGCGGACGCAAATGACCGGCATGTTCTTAACCACGATTGGTGGCGGAGCCGGATTATTGGCGTTCGGCCCGCTCTGTGCGTGGCTCGGACGGCGGCGCGCATTCGCGCTGTTTCACCTGGGAGGCTTCGCCCTCGGTTTGCTGCTGTTCGGCGGACTGCACGGCGCGTCGCTGCGGACGACCGCCTGCCTGCTGCCTATCTTCGGTTTTCTGACGCTGGGCATGCACGCGGGATACGCGATTTACTTCCCAGAGTTATTTCCCACTCGGTTGCGCGGAGCTGGCGCGGGATTCTGCTTCAACGTCGGACGTGTGATCGCCGCGCCCGTTCTGTTCGGAAGTGGTTGGGTGCAAAAGCAGCAGTGGGTCTCGCTGTATCAGTCCGCTTCCGCGCTCAGCGTGTTGTTTCTCGTCGGCTTGATCGTGCTCTTGTTCGCGCCGGAGACGAAAGGGAAGGAGCTGGAGTGAGCGGAGGGACGGAGTGAGCGGAGGGACGGAGGCGAAAGGGAGATGGGGAGATGAGGTGAGGGGGAGCATTATGGACGATACAGTTCGATTTGGGTTGGTGGGATTCGGGTTGTTTGGCGCACATCATGCGCGAGCGATTGCAAAAACACCTGGCGCGATGCTGGCAGCAATTGCGGTCACATCGGAGACCAGTCAATTGGCCGCTCGCGCCGAACACTCGGGCGCGGACGTGTACGGGGACTACCGCCGCCTATTGGATCGAGCCGATATCGATGTCGTTTCGGTCGTGGTGCCGAATCGACTGCATTTTGAGATCGGCCAAGCCGTATTGGAGTCGGGCAAGCATCTCCTCTTGGAAAAGCCGATGGCATTGTCAATCGCGCATT
>CAZFLF010000246.1:0-8252 GCA_964519825.1 uncultured Pirellulaceae bacterium
ACCCGGTTTTCTCAACCCCCATGCATTTATCGTCGAACGGAGGAAGAGTATGAATACTCGTCGCACATCACGGCACGGATTCACGCTGGTCGAACTGCTGGTTGTCATCGCCATCATTGGAATTCTCGTGGCTTTGCTGCTGCCAGCGGTCCAGGCTGCTCGTGAGGCCGCTCGCCGAATGAGTTGCTCAAACAACATGAAACAACTGGCTCTGGGGTGTCACGAGTACCATGACACGTTCCAGGTGTTTCCACCAAAATCCATCGGGCCACGCGCAAATCCCCGGATTGGTTGGACCGTTCTCTTGGCACCTTACTACGAGCAGGGGCTGATCAACAACACGATCATGCCACAACTGATTGCGCATCCGACCTCAAGTTTACTTGGCTTCGACGATGTGTATTACGGCGACCTGAACAAGGGGACGCAAATCGAAATTGGTACTTTGTTGTGCCCCTCGGGCCCGCGGGCAATCCCACAAGTCGGTACTGCGAACATTCTGGGAATCACGAGTCCAAAACCATTTGGAAGGCTCAGCTACAAAGCCTGTTCCGGGAACAATGTCGACAGCGAAGGATTGGGGAATAACGGTATCTTTACGAACATTCGGGCTTCGCGAATGGCCGATGTCGTGGACGGGACGACCAGCACGTTCCTCCTCGGGGAGGTCGCCATGGCAGGAAAGGCTGTCAAAGATTACATCGGTAACATCGCTGTTTCGGGAGTCGCTTGGAACAGCCTCGATCCCTGCGTCGCGGGTACGGGATATGATGCGACCACGAAGCAACTATTGGGAACTCAGACGGCCAACCCCGGTGGTTGGTGGCATGCGGGAATCAATGCGGTTTCCACGTTTCAAACGCATTACACGCCGAATGGCCCCAGTTGTTTCGGCAATATCACAGGTGCGCAGGTTCCGTTGATCAATCCGGGTTCGGCGATCCCGGCGAGCAGTTTTCATCCAGGTGGCGCTATGCACGCCCTCGCGGACGGCAGTGTCCGGTTGATTAGCGAAACGATTACGCAAGCGACCTACAGCAATTTGGGTCAGAAAGCCGACGGCAATCCAGTCCAACTCGAATAAGTCCCAGGCCCGAAACCGGTATGGAGTACAGAAGTACGGGGTACGGAAGTACGGAGTACGGCGGAAACGAGTACGGAGCCGATGTGGTAAACAGGTGAGGAGTCCATGTTAGCTCCTCATCCCATCATCTCCTTACCGCACGCGTTGTCGGACTTCGCCGGCAGTCGTGCCAGCAAGAAACCTGTCACAAGTACCGTTAGGGTGCCGATGACCGTGACCAACAGGTTGTGAAAGGGGCTGCGCAACGGCGCCAGCGATTCGGGCCAATGCTCGCTGGGAGAAAAGGTCAGCCAGAGAATCACGAGCACGCCGAGGGTCACGCTGGTGATGGCCGCAAAATTTCCGGCGCGGCGGGAGATCAGGCCGAGCAGGAACAAGCCGAGCAGGCCCCCGCTGAAAATTCCTGCCAAGTCCCACCAGACGTCCAAGACACTCTTGACCTCCATCATGGCCAGTGCCACGACGGTACTGAGCGCTCCCCAACCTAGTGTCGCGAGGCGTAGGACTCGCATCGACTCGCGCTCGCCAGCCTGCGGCCGGAAGTACCGCTTGTAAACGTCGTAGAGAGTGAGCGTCGCCATGCTGTTCAAACTCGGGTCCATCGCCGCGGCGAAGATGGCGGCGATCACCAGTCCCGACAGTCCCACTGGTAACTGATGGACAATGAAGTGGGGGAACACGCTGTCGGGATGATTCGTCGCGTCAAGAGTCGCCGGCAGGAGTTCGGGCCGGACGGTATACAAAGCGAACAATCCGGTGCCGATGAAGAAGAACAACGCGGCGACCGGGACGTAAAGGATTGCCCCTAGCCAGACGCTTTGCGCCGCGGCGCGGTCCGAGCGCGCCGTGATATACCGTTGGACATAGCCCTGATCGACGGAGAAGTTGCCGAGATTCATGACCAGTCCATAAGCGAGGACAACCCAGAACGTCGATTCTGACAGGCTGCTACCGAAGCTTCCCAGGCTGAACTTATCGTGCTCGGCGGCGACGCGAAAGATTTGGCTTGGCCCTTCGGGCATCGCCAACAGCAGCGTCGCCAAGCACACCAGCGGACCGGCCAGCAGCACGAAGCTGTTCACCACTCCAACCCAAATCACCGCTTCCATCCCACCAAGCATCGTGTAGACAGTCATCAACACGCCCGTGACCACGATGATCGTAGCAATCTCCTGCCCCAGCAGCGGGGCCGCTGCCTTAGCGAGCAGATAGACGATCGTCCCGGTGCGGGCCATTTGCGTGAGCAGGTAGCAAAACACCGCGTAGCTCCGCGCCCACGGCCCGAATCGCGTCTCCAAGTGCTGGTACGCCGAAACTAATCCTGCGCGGCGGTAGAACGGCACAAACCACAACACGGCCACCAGGGCGGCGATCGGCGTCGCCAGGCTGAATACGAAGAAGTTCCAATTGCCGGCAAACGATTTACCGGGATTGGCCAGAAAGCTAATGCTGCTGATGTACGACCCGAATATCGAAAGCCCAACGGCCCAGGCCGGCAGCGAACGGTCCGCCACCATGTATTGTTCGGTATTGCGGCTCTTACGAGACAGCCAGCATCCCAGGCCTACTACCCCGATCAGATACGTTAACAGGAAGCCAATGTCGATCCAGCGGATTTGTTGCATGACTCAATCTTGGGCCACTGGCGAGCCAAACTGGAAGACTACCTGCGCGCAAACGATGTGTTTCAACGATGCGAACGACGGACGGTAAGCCGCCATAGCCAATAGACAGGAATGCCGCTTAATACGATGACAAGTCCGGGCCAAGCGAACACCGGCTTGACAATGAGTAAGTCCAGCATGATGAGCGTGCACAATAACACATAGAGTGCCGGGACGACTGGGTAACCGACCACTCGATACGGTCGCTCCGCATTCGGTTGCTTTCGCCGCAAAACAAACAGCCCAATCACCGTCAGCACATAGAACAACAGCGCCGCGAAGATGACATAGTCGAGCAGATCATTGTACGTTCCGGAGAAGACGAGCAGCACGGACCAGGCACCTTGCAGCAACAGCCCGGCGGCGGGAACTCCCTGCTTGTTCAATCGGCCCACGGCCTGGAAAAATAGTCCATCTCGGGCCATTGCATAGTAGAGTCGCGCGCCCATGAGGACCATTCCATTCACGCAACCGAAGGTCGAGATCATGATCGCGACGGCCATGACCGACACACCCAACTTCGGCGACACCAATTCCAGCACCGCCGTACCGACTCGGTCGTCGCGCGCATGAGCGATGCCGCGCTCCAACGGAGTAACCCCGTCGCTGCTCCCCTGGACCGGCAAACTGACCAGGTATGCCAAGTTAGCAAGCAGGTAAAGCGTGATGACGATCAAGACTCCGATGACCAGGCTGAGCGGCAGATTTCGCCGTGGATTCTTCACCTCGCCGGCGGTGAAAGTCACATTGTTCCAGGCGTCGGCTGAAAACAGGGAGCCGACCATTGCGGCGCCGATGACCATCAGAGTCGAAACGAGAGTACCAAGCGGCGCGATCCGCTGCACTGCTTCAAAACGAGGGGTTTGAGTGATCGCGCTCCACAGGTTGTTCCAATTCGCCTGAATGGCGTGTGAGTTGGCCGCGACCGTTAGTCCCAGCACGATCAGCAGCACCAGCCCGGCGGTCTTGGCAACGGTGAAGACGTTTTGCACCCACTTGCCCGCGTCGACGCCACGACAGTTCAGCAGCGTCAAGAACACCGTCACAGCCACCGCGACAAGTTGGCCCGCCGAGATGGTGAAATCCTTGCGTTCGAAAAATACCAGCGGTTCCGCCATCCACGGTAATGGTAATGAGAGTGAGATATTCAGATTCGGGATCTGATAAAGAATCTGATCCGTGCCACACTCCGGGATTAGTACGCCGAGAAACTTGGCAAAGGCCACAGCCACGGCCGCGATCGAACCCGTTTGGATTACGAGGAACAGCGTCCAACCGTAGAGGAAACCCCACAGGGGACTGTACGCTTCACGAAGATAAACATACTGGCCCCCCGCGTGCGGCATCATCGCGGCCAACTCGGCGTAACTCAGGGCTCCGATCACCGTCAGCACGCCGGTTAGGACCCACACGACCATCAGCCAGCCGGCAGACCCGACGTCGCGCGCGATATCGGCCGATACAATGAAGATGCCCGAGCCGATCATGGCGCCGGTGACCAGCATGGTCGCGTCGAACAGGCCGAGCTTTTGCTGGAACCCGGTAGGAGGTGTTTCGCCGGTCGTCGGACCTTCATGCGGCGTGGGATTACTCATGGAAGGCGATTTCCGTCGGGCCCGTGCGTGGGTAAGGCAGCCGGAGAAGCGCCGTGCGTTTGCAGCTCCTTCAGCAATTCTTTGCCGAGAAGGCTATGGTGGCGTCCGTAGAAGAAGTAAATAACGAGTCCAATCCCCAGCCAGACGAATAAACGCCACCAGTTCTCCGCCGGGAGGGAGAACATCAGTACCAGGCAGGCGCCTATCCCCAGGATTGGCACGACTGGTACCAATGGACAGCGGAACGGTCGCGCGGCTTCCGGATTCGTGCGCCGCATTATAAGCACGGCGCCGCACACGATGACGAACGCGAACAGCGTCCCGATATTGGTTAAGTGCAAGAGCGCGTCGATGGGCAGGAATGCAGTTAGTGTGGCGACGAAGGCACCGATCAGCAGGGTGCTGATCCATGGCGTCTTAAAGGTGGGATGTACTTCGGCGAAAACCCGCTTCGGAACTAAACCGTCGCGAGCCATAGCGAGGAATACGCGCGGAGCGCTGAGCATCATCACTAGCAACACCGAAGTGATGCCGGCCACGCCAGCCACAGCGATAAGGAATTCGGCCCAGCCCAAACCGATTCGCTTGAAAGCATCCGACACCCCGGCGTCCTTGCTTAGATCCGCATAGGGCACCATGCCGGTCAACACGGCCACCACTGCTATGTAGAGGACCGTGCAGATGACGAGCGAGGCGATGATGCCGATCGGCACGTCTCGCTGAGGATTCTTCGCCTCTTCGGCGTGAGTGGACACAGAATCAAAACCGATGTAGGCGAAGAAGATTATCGCTGAGCCGGCTAGGACGCCGACGGGTGCGCCAGCGGCGTTGGACTGCCCGAGCACCGGGATGCCAAAAAAACTGACGCCCGTCCAGCCGAAGGGGGCAAAGTCACGAGTCCAATTCTCTGGTTTGACGTAAAAAGCGCCGACAATAATCACGAACAGCACAGCTGCTATCTTGATGCCCACCATCAGTGCATTGAAACCGGCACTCTCACTGATACCTTTGACCAGCACCGCCGTGACCAAAAATGTCACCAAGATAGCCATCAGGTTGATAACCGCTTGCTCTCGGCTCTGGATCCTAGACTCGATTGTGGAATCGCCGACTTTGCCGACCACCAGAATCATTCCGTTTTCTTGGAGTGCCTCCGGCTTAGCGCCCTCTCTTTTCGAGTAGACCCAGAAAATGCCTCTGGCGGCCTCAACGCGTCCGTCGGGCCACTTCGCTTCTTTTTCATTCAAGAACAACTGGGTGACCTGTCGCCCATCATATTGAGCGATAAGGTTCGGCAGGATGTGGCCTTGGTCATACTTGTGCGGAGAACCAGACACGACCATAGGTAAGACAAAAGTGAATTTCCACAATACGCTCTGGAAGTAACCGGACCATCCATTGGCCACAGTGGCGGCACCCACCGCGTACTCCAACACCAAATCCCAGCCAATGATCCAGGCGAAGAGCTCGCCCATCGTGGTATAGGCGTACGTATAGGCGCTTCCGGCAACCGGCGCCATCGAGGCAAATTCAGCGTAACAAAGCGCAGCAAAGATGCAGGTAATACCGGCGACCAAGTAAGAAACCATGAGTGCCGGCCCCGCAACATCCTTGGCCGCGGCCCCGGTCGCGACGAAGATTCCCGCGCCGATCACGGCGCCAATTCCAAGGCTTGTAAGAGTCACCGGACCGAGGACGCGCTTCAAGCGCTGCTCGCCCGCCATTTCATCCAGAAGAACTTTGAGTGACTTCGTCGCAAACAGTTGGTTCCTAGGCATCCCATATCTCCAGAATTCAGGTCCCCAAATTACAGACCCTGCGATTGGAATTCACCGCCTCGGTAATCGAACGTCAATGTTTCTGTTCGGAGCTTGCTTGCTGCTCAGAAGAACGAGCCTTCAACCTCACCCGAAAATACTCAATAAATCCCGGCAGGATTGAGATAAAAACGATGGCGAGGATGACGAGTGTAAAGTTGCGGCGGACCATCGGAATGTTTCCGAAGGCATGCCCGGCAAACAAAAAGATTGCGACCCAAGCAACGCCACCCAGCACGTTGTAGGTCGCGAATTTCGGATAGGACATCCGCCCGACTCCAGCCAGAAACGGAGCGAATGTGCGGATGATGGGAACAAACCGCGCCAGGACAATTGTTTTCGCGCCGTACTTCTCGTAAACGCGATGCGTGCGATCCAAGTGCTCGCGCCTGAAGAACCAGCCCCCCTCGTAGCGAAACACTTTAGGACCAATGTAATGCCCGCACGCATAGTTCACCGCGTCACCCAAGATGGCGGCGATGGTTAGCAAAACAAATAGCAAGGTAACGTCGAGGGACCCGAGCCCTGCAAAAGTGCCTGCCGCGAACAATAGCGAATCGCCGGGTAGAATCGGCGTAACAACAAGACCGGTTTCACAGAAGATAACCAAAAAGAGGATCAAATACGTCCACCCACCGTATTGTTCAATGACTACTTTAAGATGCTCGTCGAGGTGCAAAAAGAGATCAATGAATTGCTGAATCAACTCCATGACGTCTCCAGAAAAAGGGGTCGGGAGTCGTTTGTGCGGCGGTGGCATCGTTTAACCGCAAGCCGCAGGCGAGCGCTTTGAACAGAGATCGACCGCGCCAGAACGCGCTCGCCTGCGGCTTGCGGTTAAACGACTCTATTTCGCATCAAAACGACTCCCGACCCCTTTCTCAAAAATACTGGCAAAAAAACCGCTAACCCTGCAACGCTATCTTCCGGTGGCGAAACAGTCTACACAGCCTGCCGATGGTTTTCCAAGGCGTTCCGGAGTTGCGCGTAGCCGTCACGCTCCGCCGTGACGTGGCTCGGCGGCGGAAATAGACTCTGTTTTGCGATGAACGCAACTTGGCGATGGAGTACTCGTTCCGCAAGTTAAGCCACGTCACGACGGAACGTGACTGCTCCGCGACACAGATTCACCAAACCCCTCAGTAGACAGATTTTGCCTGATTCATTACCTTTCGTGACTCGATTTCGAGTTGTATTGTCGGCTCCAACGTTGAATTAGCCGGTGGTTGGACCTGAGTTCACATCCCAGATTTAGATTTGCATTGTCAGGAGAAGCCTAAATGAGTCGTTTGCCGAGATTCGTCACCGGGTTGCTGTCGGTGATTTATCGAACATCGAGTCGCGTCGGAGTGAGCCGCGGATTGCCGCGGATGAGTTGGGGAATTTGCACGGCCGTCGCGTTCTTATTTGCCGCGGATACCCTCCAGGCCGGGGAGGCGGATTTGGCCATTCCGGACTTGCGCGCGGCGACATTCAAAATCGCCGGCCAGACCATCAACGGCTGGGACCTCCTGTTCTACGGCGCCTTCGTTATCGCGGGGACGCTGGGGATTAGCCTGTACCTGCGAGCTCAGATCAAGAAGCTCCCCGCGCACAAGTCGATGCTGGACGTTGCGGAAGTCATCTTCCAGACCTGCAAAACTTACCTGATTCAGCAAGGCAAATTCCTGCTGATGTTGTTCGCGATTATCGCGTCCGCGATGACGTACTACTTCATGGGCTTGGCAGGGCAAACGTTTCAGACCGTTTTGCTGGTGCTCTTCTTCTCGGTCGTCGGCATGGCGGGGTCGTACGCAGTGGCTTGGTACGGCATACGCATCAACACCTATGCCAATGCACGTACGGCCTTTGCCTCGCTCCGCGGCGAGCCATGGGACGTGGTAAACATTCCGTTGCGGTCGGGCATGTCGGTCGGCTTATTTTTGATCTCCCTCGAACTTGTCATGATGGTGATCATCCTGTTGGCCGTGAACCGTGAGATCGTCGGCTTTTGCTTCCTCGGCTTCGCGATCGGCGAATCGCTAGGTGCCTCGGTGTTGCGAATCGCGGGGGGCATCTTCACGAAGATTGCCGACATCGGGTCCGACCTGAT
>CAZFLF010000247.1:0-8251 GCA_964519825.1 uncultured Pirellulaceae bacterium
TCTACAACACCAGTGGCGGCCTCTTGGGATCGTGGACGGCGGGCACGCTCGCATCGAATGCGACGCCGGAGGGAATCGCCACCGATGGAACCGACGTTTGGATCGTCGATAGTAAGAGCGACAAGGTATTCAAGTATACCGGCGCCGCTGCACGACTTTCTGGCAGCCAGAACGCGGCCAGCAGCTTCAGCCTGAATAGCGGCAACAGCAACCCCAAGGGGATTGTGACCGATGGTACGTCACTCTGGGTCGTCAACGACGCCGGCACCGACAAGGTGTTCAAATACACGCTGGCGGGGGCACTGCTGGGGAGTTGGACCATCGACGCGGCGAACGCCGCGCCGACGGGCCTGACGATCGATCCGGCCAACGTCAGCAACATCTGGATCGTCGACAGCGGAACGGACAAGATCTATCAGTACAACGCCGCAAGCAACCGCACCTCAGGTAGCCAGGCGGCCGCGGCCACTTTCGCATTGGCCACCGGCAACACCAACCCTCAGGACATCGCCGACCCGCCGCTATCCCGTTCCGAACTAGTTCAGATGCCGGTGGCGGCTGTCAGCCGTGACGACTCGCCGGCGGCACGCATCGCCGGTCAGCTGTTCTTCGCGTCGCTCGGCAAACTTGAGGGGGATCGTCCTTCCGACTCGCAATGCGACGTCACAGCACGCCGCGGCGTGGACGAAATCATAAGCCCCCTGGGGATGGAGTTGGAACCTGTTCGTTCGCCGGCGAGCATTACTCCGAACGCGGCCATCACGTCCCGCCGGACCGCCACTCAGCGCCATGACGTCGATCTCGAACTGGTGGACGGAGACCTCGACGATTCGATCGACCTGATTGCCCACGACCTCCTGGAAATGGGGCGGAACCGGCGCGACAAGTAACGGATGCTCGTTGCGGATGTGCACCTGCTCGGAACTGAATTGAGGCTTCACTTCGCAAGACTCGCCACAGTTCTGAGCAGGGAGGACGTGTAGTTGATGATCCATCGCGCTCGAGGTAGGCCGATGTCTGCGACCGCCGGTTCACCATGTTCGAAACGCACGCCGAGCGGGATTTGCAGCGAAGTACCACCACTCGTATATCACGCTGACCATCAGATTGGCGTAATCCATACCAGGAAGCGGTCGGCCGTCCTGCCGATAAAGTTCAATTGTTTCCTCGGCTAGTTCGCACAGCTCTGCGAAGACATGTTGTTCTTCATCCAGTGCGTTCTTGGTAGTTGCGTAGCGCAGAAAGGAGCGTATCAATATTTATTGGTTTCCCAATCAAGGCGTCAGCGCCAAATTGTTGTACTTCCTGCAGGCGCTCCGGCATGACGTCACCCGTAAGAACGAGGACGCCTTTCAGTCCAACTGGCGGCTTGGCTTGAAGCGCCTTCAACACTTCCCGGCCATCCATGTCAGGAAGCATCATGTCGAGCAGGATGACGCTGGGGCAACTCTGTGCGATCGCCGCGAGAGCCTCGCGGCCTGTTGAGGCTTCAATGACGGTAGCCCCTTCTCGCCTTAACAGATCGGCTGTCCCTTCACGACTGGCGGAATGGTCTTCGACAAGCAGAACCCGCAGATTCAGTGGCTGTCCGGACACAGAACCGCTTCGGAGTTCCGCGGCATCGTGTGGGGGCGTAAGTGCGGATTCTAGTCGTAAGGCTACACAGTTTGCGGGCAGAGTGACTTCAAAAGTACTTCCATGATTCAGCAGGCTGTACACTACGATCTCGCCCCCGATGACATCGATCAACCGCTTACAAATTGTCAGACCCAACCCAGTCCCTTTACTCCGGTCACGTTCTGGATTGTGAAGTTGTGCGAACTCGTCGAATATCTGGCTAATACTCTCATCCGCGATGCCAATGCCCGTGTCTTTAACCCGAATAAAAACCGCCCGGTCAGCGGCTCGAAAACCTGCGGACATGGTCACCGTTCCGCGACTTGTGAACTTGATGGCATTTCCAAGAAGATTACCCAGGACACGTCCAAGTTTAACTCGATCCGTCCGGAGCCATATTGGACGTTCCAGGGGCTCTGCAACCAGTCCGATTCCCTTGTCGTCTGCGAGTGGACGGACTTGTCGGCATTCGTCTGCAATCAAGTCGCCGAGCGAGAATTCTGTCTCGATCAGCTCTACTTTGCCCGAATCAAACCGAGCAACGTCGAGAACATCGCTTACCAGTTCCATTAAAGAGCGTGTATTCGCTTGCAAACGTTCAGCCAATACTGGCAACTCTTTAGTCAATTCCGGCGTGGCACTCGAGCGACGTATTAACTCGGCCATCAAGCTGATGGCATTTGCTGGTGTGCGGATGTCGTGAGAAACGGCCGCCAAGAATCGTGTTTTTCGAGTACTTGCTTCTTCGGCCTCGCGGCGGCGCAAATCCACTTCGCGCTGAATCCGCTTGATGTCCGTGACGTCAACGAACGCACTCACGGCTCCCTTCACTTTTCCTTGTCCATCGTAAATCGGTGCGGCGCTGCAAAGCAGAGAAATAGTGCCCTTCGGCAGTGTCAGTTCAAGCTCATCCTTGAGAACGTCTTCACCCCGGAGCGCCCGAGCAAGTGGCAACTGAACGGGTGCCAGTCGCATTCCGCTGCGACTAATGGACTGCCGCAACTTCGTACCAGCTGTCGTGGATTGCGAGATGTTCTCTCCTGGTGGTACTCCAAGCAATGCGGCGCCTGCCGGATTCAGATGAACCACGGCGCCCTCGGAGTCGTCTGTTACCGCCAGGCCAAATGGAACAGTGCGAAACGCCGCTTCAAAGCGCCTCCGCTCCTGCTGGATTGTCTCAAGAAGTTCAATGTTGTGCAGACTGATCGAAAGCTGAGCCGCGAGCGACTCGATGAGCGTTACTTGGGATGGTTCCCACGTGCGGGGCTGACGCGACAATAGCTCGATCGTGCCCACGACGCGCCCCTGTTGTCGTAGTGGGGTACTAATCACGGAGATAAACGGCTCACCCTCTTTTGGCGCCGGCAAGACGAGTTCTGGTCGAAGTCGCACATCTTCCAGGTATCCGGTTTGACCCATGGACATGATCAGACTGGCGAATGAGTCGGAGTAGGGAATGAACTTCGCTTGAACGTCCGCATGTCCGAAACCATGATGACAGACAATCTCCAACTCGCCCCCTTTCTTGAAGAGAATCGCCGAGGCATTTCCATCGCTAAGCGTTCCCAGAGCCTCACAG
Source organism: uncultured Pirellulaceae bacterium (assembly GCA_964519825.1). GTDB lineage: Bacteria > Planctomycetota > Planctomycetia > Pirellulales > Pirellulaceae > CAZFLF01. The sequence continues at coordinate 3,197 of CAZFLF010000247.1, forward strand.
ATTTTGTCCATCGTTTGACTGCGACTTAGTTCGACGGTCATTGAACGAGCGAGTTCTAAGAGTTGCTCAAGCGCTCGTTCGCGGGACGCTAGTTCCTCATTCGTGAGACGCAATTCCTCCGTCTGACGCTCCAACTCTTCCGCCTGTGACTGCAACTCCTCGTTCTGGCGTACTACTTCTTCTTCTCGCTGCTGCAGTTCGTCATTGACCGATCCCAACTGCGTTGTCTGCTTTTCCAGCTCCGATTCGCGTTCTCTCAATAACTCTTCGGTCGCCAACCGCCAATGCATGTGCACCGTCAAAGCCAAGAGCATGAGGGAAACCAGACCGCGATTGATGGATGCATCGAATGAGGTGGTCGAGGGAGGTACGCAAAGGTACAGCAACCAAGTTGCGGCGATTGCGGTTAGTGCAACCACCCAAATCATTCGGCGTGAGTGTGTCCAGCCACTGAGCGCTAATGGGATTGCAAATCCTACTGGCAACAAAATATCTGCCGACATCAACGAATCAACGACCGAGATCGCAGCGAGAAGTACAAACGAAACGATAGTCGCCTGCACCGGCTGTAGCTCAAAAATAGGGGCTCGCTTCGCATCTGGCATCAATTATCTCCTCGTCTTTCGATATAAGCAGGATCCGCAGGGCTGTAGACGAGTCGCTCCGATGGGACGTTCTGCCTTGCCTAGTACGAGTATTCCTCCGGGGCGCAACGACGCTTCAAGTTGTTGCCACAGCGCCGGAATTACGTTTGTCCGCAAGTAAATGGCGGTGTTGCGAAACATGACCACATCCCAAAGTCCCGGCTCGTTGGCAGAAAGCACATTGGCGACCCGCCAACGGACCGAATTACGGAGTTCCCGAGCTACCTGATAGTTCGAATCCAGGCGCGTGAAGCAACGTTGGCGCAATTCCAGTGGCACTTCGCTTAAAGCAGCTTCGACGTAAACTCCGCGTTTTGCTTTCGCAATCGCGTCTTCGCGGCAGTCAGTTCCAAGTAGATAGCTCTTCGTCAGCAGGTCGCTAGCCTGCAAGAGCATCGCGACAGAATATAGCTCGGCACCGTCAGAACAGCCGGCGCTCCACACGTACAGTCCTCCCCGCGGTTTCGCCAGATTTGGAAATACAAGTTTCGAGAGCATGTCGAAGACGGCGGGATCGCGAAAAAAGGATGTGACTCCGACTAACATGACGTCCAGAGCTACAGAAATCTGAGCGGGAAATCGTTCCAGCAATTGGCGCGCCTCCAAGGATGAAGTAACCCGCAAAGCTCGAAAACATGCCCCCAGCCGGCGAGCCAGAGTCTCCGGTCGATAGGCGTGCGCATCCAAACCGGCTTGAGCAAACAGCCAAGTGACAAACCGGCGCTCGTCCATTGGCAGGGAGCGCGTTGGCTCGCGAAGGGAAGTTCCCGACTCGCTCAATGTGGCCACATTCACAAGATGCCGCCTGGCAAGCTCATGCGGAAAAACGATATGGGAAAATCGGGCAGATAAAGGCATGGCGGCACAACGAGGACGAATCCTTCCGTCCGGTACGACGATCCGAAGGTGCTCGACAATTTCGGCACAAGGGTTTGCTGGGGCTAAGCTGAAACCATCCGGGCACGACTGCTTTCTCTACCTCAGGTTACGAGGTGGTCGTACAAGCTGCAAGGACGAGGAGCACAGCCCCACTGCCAGCCCCTCGCCCACTTGCGTTTGCCGTAACTCCGCGTCAGATTTGCGAGTTGTGACGTCCGGTGCACGGTTTTCGGAACCGCACGATCTTCGGAACGCATGCTCTTCGGAACCGAGGGTTGGGGGTGCGAATCCGTCCGGGCGTATTCCAGATCACAATCTCTCCGGCACAGTTGTCATGGTGGCCATGCCCCCCGTCGCTTTGCAATCGAACTTCGTCGACGAGCTGCGCGGGATCGTTGGGCCGGACGGAATTCTGACGGCGCATTCCGATCTTTTGGTCTACGAATGCGACGGATTTACGATCGAGAAAAACAGCCCGGATGTCGTGGTCTTTCCTCGCACGACGCCACAAGTGGCGCAGATCGTTCAAGCTTGTTGCCGCGCCCGCGTCCTATTCCTGCCACGCGGCGCGGGGACGAGTTTGGCCGGTGGGTGTTTGCCGGTCGGCGGCGGTGTGATGATCGTGCTCACGCGGATGAAAGAGATTCTCGAAGTCAACTTGCGCGACCGGTACGCCATCGTCCAACCCGGCGTCGTCAACGTATGGCTAACGAATCGACTCAAGGGCACGGGCTTTCATTACGCTCCCGATCCATCCAGCCAGGGAGCATGCACCATCGGCGGAAATGTGGCGACCAACTCTGGCGGTCCCCACACCTTGAAATACGGCGTGACCGTCAACCATGTATTGGGTGTCGAAGCCGTACTGGCCGACGGTCGGATTGTCCAGCTTGGAGGACCCGCTGAGGACCCCGTTGGTTTGGATCTGGTCGGCGCGGTGGTTGGCAGCGAAGGAACGCTGGCGATCGTCACCAAGGTCTGGGTGCGACTGACGCGTGATCCGCAAGGCTGCCGCACCATGCTTGGCGTGTTCGAGTCGGTGGAGGATGCCACGAACGCGATCAGTGAGATTATCGGGGCCGGGATCGTGCCCGCCGCTCTCGAAATGATGGATCAGGGGATCTTGATCGCGGTGGAAGCGGCGTTTCAGTTCGGCTTCCCGCTGGATGCGCAGGCGATCCTGCTGATTGAAGTCGACGGCCTGGAAGCTGGGCTCGATCAGCAGCGCGACCGCATCACGCAACTGTGTTTGCAATGCGGCGCCCGCGAGGTGCGGCTCGCCGCCACCGCGCAAGAACGCTTGAAATTGTGGAAGTGCCGCAAGCAGGCGTTCGGCGCCATTGGCCGGCTCAGTCCCAGTTATTGCACGCAAGACGGCGTCGTGCCTCGCACCAAACTGCCACACATTCTCCGGTGCATCATTGAGATCGGAAAAAAGTACGACTTGCGAATCGTCAACGTATTTCACGCCGGTGATGGCAACATTCATCCGATCTTGCTGTTCGACGAACGGAACGCGGAACAGATCCACCGAGTGTTGCTGGCCAGCACGGAGATTCTCGACGCCTGCCTGGCCTGCGGTGGCAGCGTGACCGGTGAACATGGAATCGGAGTGGAGAAAATCGGCTTCATGAGCAAAATGTTCACGCCTGACGATCTCGCCGCGATGGCCAACTTGCGGCAAGCCTTCAACCCGCTCAACAACCTCAGCCCCGACAAGATGCTTCCGACCGCCGGAGGCTGCGGCATGGAACAGAAACACCCCGGCCGTCGAGCCGCGATGTAGTTCGGACAATCGCATGACTCAAGCCGCCGAACTGCTGCCAATCTCCACTCTCGTCGAGCCGACAGAATCGGCCGAAGTCGCTGCGGCGGTGCGCGATTGTCACGACTCGGAATCTGCCGTCTACCCCATCGGTGGCGGCACCAGCCTCGACTTTGGTTGGCCCGCGAAGAAGCCGGGGATCGGTCTGTCGCTGGCCAAGCTGAATCGCGTCGTGGATTATCCGGCCCGCGATTTGACGATTACGGTCGAAGCTGGAATCACGATGAAATCACTGGCGGAGTTGCTGGCCTCGGAGCGACAGCGGTTGCCAATCGACGTACCGCAGGCGGAGCAAGCGACACTGGGGGGGGTGGTAGCGACGAACTTCAACGGCCCGCGCCGGCTTGGTCAAGGCTCCGTTCGTGACTATGTGATCGGGATCAGCGCGGTGGACGGTCGCGGAATGGGTTTCAAGGGAGGAGGCCGCGTCGTCAAAAACGTCGCGGGCTATGACTTCTGTAAATTGTTGACTGGTTCGCTCGGCACACTTGGCGTCGTGACGCAACTGACGTTGAGACTCAAACCGATCCCCGAGCGCCTGGCGTTTGTGGTGTGCTCGCCACGCGATGCTCGGGAGGCTGAGAAGCTACTCGCGGCACTGGTTCACTCGCGCACGACCCCCGTGTCGATCGAACTCTTGGCTGGAAAGGTCTGGGCTACCGAGTCGGCATTCGCGGGAGTCGCGCCGGCCGGGAACTCGGTTCCCCTGTTCCTGGCGGTGGCACTCGAGGGGACGGAGGTCGAAGTGCGGTGGATGACCGAACAACTCGGCCGGGAATGGTGGGATCAAGGAGTCGCCGTACACCACACGCTGTTCGATTCCGACGCCGACGCGCTCATGCTCCGCTGTATCGAGTTTCCGGCCGCCGAAAAATCGCCCCTAGTGTTGAAAGCCAGCGTCGTCCCCAGCGGCGTCACCTCCTTCATCGCGGCAGCTCAACAAGTCGATCCAAACTGTGCGATCCAGGCTCACGCCGGCAATGGAATTGTGATTGTCCGAATGACGCAGCCGCCGGCGGGTGGAGTGACCAAGGGACTCATCGGCTCACTGCAAACCGCGGCCGCGGCCAGTCAGGGTTCCGTTGTCTTGCTGGCCAGCACGGGGGGAGTCGAATTGACACATCGAAGCGTGTGGGGTGCGCCGAGTTCTCCGCAGTCGCTGCTGACCGCCGTCAAACGAGAGTTCGACCCGCGAAATATTTTGAACCCGGATCGTTTTGTCTACGCCGGGTACTAGAGTCCAATAATGCTGATCTGATACGTTCGTTTAACCGCAAGCCGCAGGCGTGCGCTTTGAAGTGTGGCACGCCGCTCCGCGTCGTGAATTGCGGCGCGGAGCGCCGCAGCACACTGCTCAACGCGCACGCCTGCGGCTTGCGGTTAAACGATATGGTGATTGAAATGATAAACGCCGAAACAACTTCTCCACCGCCGATACCCCCTTCGTCTGTCTCGTTGCCAGTCGTGCACGGCCAAACGAATCCGGGCCAAGGAATCGACTACGAGCTGTTTCTCGACTGCGTCCATTGCGGCTTGTGCACTGCATCTTGTCCGACCTATGTGGAGGACGGAAATGAGAATGATAGTCCGCGCGGACGAATCTATTTGATGCGCGCCGTAACCGACGGCCGGTTGGAATTGAATTCGCAAGTCCGACGGCACCTGGAGCTCTGCCTGGACTGCCGGGCGTGCGGAACCGCGTGTCCT
>CAZFLF010000248.1:0-8249 GCA_964519825.1 uncultured Pirellulaceae bacterium
TTGAGTTCGAGCGCCTTGGCGATTTTGTCTGCGTAGGCTGGAATAGCGAACTCTGTCGTGAAGCGAGTCCTGCCGCTCTGCGACAACTGCCGTGTGAGCTCAGGCTCGTCTCGCAAGCGTCGAATTGCGGCCGCCAACTCACGAGCATTGTTTTCCGGGACGATGAGTCCCGCGGGTCCGATGACTTCCGGTATCGACCCGCTGTCAGAACCGACTATTGGCAAGCCGACCGCCATCGCGTCCGCCAAGACACCGCCAAATTGTTCTTTCCAGTGGGGAAATGTCCGATGCGGCGTTGCCAGGCAGTCAAGTGCCTTGTAAAGCGTCCACAGTTCCGACTTCGGCATCAGTCCCAAATAGGCTGACCGGCCAGCCAGCGCGGGCTTGGCCAGTCGATTGCGCAGTTGATTGACCTGCGAGCCATCACCGGCCAGCACGACCTTGAACTCAGCGGGCAATAATTCGATGGCATCCAAGAGGACATTCCAGCCCTTTTCTTCACATATCCGTCCGGCGAATCCGACCACCCAGTCGCGGCTGTTGCTGCGCAGTGACAACTGCATCGCGCGAAGCGACTCGGGGGGCTCCTGGGCTCCGGCGACTAACGTATCCGCGGGAACGCTGGCCGGCATTCCTGCCGCTCGAATGCCTGACACGGACGGACTTGCCACCGCGATGATTCGATCGAGTCGCTGCCACCGTCGAGATAGCAACCACCGCCGCCAGCGCCGGATGCGAAAGATATTTTCGGCAAGCGCGCAAATGATGAGCGGATGCCGGTCGTGGTGATAATACCGCAGCACTTCGAGCAGCAAGCGATTCGTAGGCTCTTCCTGGACCCAAATTGCATCGGGTTGGATATCCCCGAGTTGCTGACGCAGCCACTTCCTTTGACCGCGGTGACCACTCGCCGGCATCAAACGAATGTCCGGACCGAATGACTCGTCACGTGCCTCGGCTATTCCGACCCAGCCCAGTTGCTGGTGAACCTGTGGCATTTCCGGGAGTGGAAGGGTGATCACACTACCGTTCGCGTCGTACTGAGTGCAGAGGATTCGAAATGCCTCCCAATGCATGGGATAGAACGCATATTGGCTGATCAGCGTTAGATTTTTGGACATAAGCGCCATCGTTGGAGTCTGCGGCGTTGCGGTCAACGCGCGAGAACGGGCGGGGGATTCTCAAGAAAAGCGTATCTTCGGTCAAGACGATTCCGTGCAGCTAGCGAGGCCATCCTTCCGAGGATTGGCCTTTCGCGGTACTAGCTGTTTTCGTACGGTACCGACCACTTTTTTCCAATCGCCTTGGACCTTTCGCCTTCCGAGCGGCCTCATGTCTGTTCAGCAGATTTGCCTGATTATTCCACCGTCCGTTTTTCTCCTCGATGAGCGAGTATTTGCCACGCTCGGCGTGCTCAAAGTTGCGGCTTCGCTGGAGGAGGCTGGATGGCCGGTCGAGGTGTTGGACTTGTCCGGCTTTTCGAACTACGAGGAAGTCGTCCGCTTGCATGTATTAGCGACGCCCGCACGTATCTTTGGTATCACGGCGACGACACCTCAAATGCCAGCGGCGGCGCGCATCACAGCCGCCATTCGAGACGCTCGGCCTGATGCCAGGATCATGATTGGCGGACCCCATCCCACACTCATTAACGCGGCCAGGAAACGGGAGCGGAAGCGCGGCACGGCGGGGCGGGCGCACAAGGCGTTCGTTCAATTGACGGAGTTGTTCGATGTGATCGTGGCCGGCGATGGCGAAGACGCGATCTTTGAAGCGATCCGCTGTTTGGAAGGTTCGCAACAGCTCGTGGATGCCGACGACCCGAGCGGCAGTTTATTTCTTACCGATCGACGGCTGGAACAAACTCCCTCCCCCGCGCGCCATTTGATCGATTTGGAGAGTTACAAGTACCGGATTGAAGGGTACCGCGCCACGAGCTTGATCGCGCAATTGGGCTGTCCATTCAACTGCGGCTTCTGCGGCGGACGTGAGTCCCCCATGCTGCGGCGCATTCGTACTCGTTCGACTCAGAGCATCCTCGCGGAAATCGAGCATTTGTATCGCACGTACGGGTTCCGCGGCTTCATGTTCTATGACGACGAACTGAATGTGAACAAGAACATGATCGAATTGATGAATGGGATCCGCGATCTTCAAGACCAACTTCGGACCGACTTTCATTTGCGTGGTTTTGTTAAAGCGGAGCTGTTTACACCGGCACAGGCTGAGGCCATGTTTCAGGCCGGCTTTCGCCAGTTGTTGACGGGTTTCGAATCCGGTTCCCCGCGAATCCTCGAAAACATCAACAAGAAAGCGACGCGCGCCGAGAACACTCGCGCCGTGGAAATTGCGAAGTCGGCCGGACTAAAGGTCAAAGCCCTGATGTCGATCGGTCATCCTGGCGAGTCGACGGAGACCGTCGAAGATACGAAGGAGTGGCTCTTGCAGGTGGAGCCCGACGATTTTGATTGCACCATCATTACGACCTATCCTGGCACTCCTTATTACGATCACGCGACGTCTAGCCAGCCGGGAATCTGGACCTATACGGCGAAGAACGGCGATCAGCTCCATGCGTATGAAATCGATTACCATGTCACGGCCGATTACTACAAAGGAGACCCTGACGGCGGTTACAAAGCTTACGTCTACACCGATTTCCTCTCGTCGGACGATCTGGTGGAGCAGCGTAATCGGCTCGAGCGAGAGGTGCGTCAGCGGCTGAATATTCCGTTCAACCCAGCGGCTGCGTCGGTTGCGTTCGAACACTCGATGGGACAATCCGGCCCCTTGCCGTCCAATATCTTGCGGATTTCAAACCGCACGGCTGCCCGTCGCAGCGCAGCCTGACGCGGAGCAGATATGGAGACAGGAAATGAACGGATAGGAATAGGATCAGGCAGCTCGGGAGGCGATCGCTCGTTGCACGGTCGCGGCGAATGAAGTGCTGCACCAGGGCGTTGGCCGAATATTGCGACAACGGGCAAAGCGTAGCCAATCGTGCACTTCGTCCGCAGTATGTGTCGACGCTGTTTCCGGTGTGATCGCGTCAAAGATGTCCAGCACGCGCCAGCGAGCATCTGGCAAATCGAGACACACCAGCCATTCCCGTTGCAGCCATCGCAGCAGAGGCTTTGCGCCGGGAATTTTGCGTAATTTCCGCAACGTCCACGCTAAGCCGTAGGCGGCAAAATACGAATATGCCATCGCCGGACGATAACTCCAGCGGCGACTGAGCCAGCGATGCAGGCGACGAAAGCGGGCCACCGAGGGGTAATCGTAAAACTCCCCTTTGGGATAAACACAAACGGATACCCACCCGCCAGGCGCTACCGCATCGACCAGACTTTGCAACCCGGTCGCAGGGTCCGGTGTGTGATGGAGGACTCCAATGGAGTAACCACCGTCAAAAACACCTGGGCGAAATGGCGGTTTTAGGACGTCTCCCTGCACGATCAAAACTTCCGGATCGTCGGCGAAGTTCCGTCGCGCGGCTTCGACGGCCTGGCTCATATCAATTCCCACGGCGCGCCCACCCTTACGCCGGACCACGTCCAGGAATCGGCCAGGCCCGCAGCCAAATTCGACGATGGTCTTTCCTCGGACCGCTGCGTCATCCGCGGCAGTGATCTTTTCCCACATCCGAGTCGTATGACCGGCCATGGGCCGTCCCACATTCTCCGCTTCGAATTGAACTCGCGGCCAACGGTTCCATTCGAAACCAAAACTGGTCGCGTAGCATTCTTCGCTAACGAAGCGCGGGATCCCGCGAACGATTGGATAGCTCCGGCCGCGGGGGCTGACAAGCGCACCGTTGACCACTAAGCCTGCTCCGTTCGTCTCGTGGATTTGCAATTCTAAAGGAGCATGTGTGTCAGGGCACGCCAACAGATTGAGTTGAAGCGGATTCATTTCGATGTCATAGCGGTGATGAAACACCGCGCTCCAGGAAGTTCCCTTTATGCTGCGGCCTGAATTACGTCGTCCAACCGCGTGGCCGCCACATGCAATCCGAAGCAAGCCAGCTCGGACGAGCCGCTGTCTCGGCTGCTGAACCGAGCCAGCATGCGGAGCACGGCGCGCAAGGCCCAGCGTTCCCATCGTCGCGGGCGGCAACTCGAAAACCGCTCGCCCACTGAGGAAACCCGACGCAACTCTTGAGCGACCAGTTCAAAATAGTTTCCATTGCACGAGAGTTCATCGATGCGAAAACCGCGGGCACTCAAATGGGTCTCGTAAAAATACCGGTTGAAACCCGTGGCGTAATGGTAAGGGGCGAAATGCGTGAGGCTGACAAACGGGGCGGTCAGCAGAAGTCGTCCGCCCGGACGTAGCAGACGAGCAAACTCGCGAATCGCACCCAGCGGATCGGGCAAATGTTCGAACACTTCGGTGCACAAGATGGCATCAAACGAACCGAGCGGCCGAGGAATGGCCGTGATGTCGCAAACGATGTCCAGCCCCTGGTAATCCCAACACTCCGAGTGCAGACCGCTGGCATCTACGCCGGGCTCGTAGGCAGCGAAATCCTGAGCAACGTACTGCAGATGGCGGCAAAAGGGACGATACCGTTGCTGTCCCGCGCCTGCGTCAAGGATCTGCCAGTGTTGGGGAATCTCCGCCAACCGGCATTGCACCCATTCATCGCGTTGCAGTTCGTTCGCCGTTCCGACTTTGCTCATACGGGTCGCTCCATCCAGAAGCAGCCACAACCGTATTTTTGGCGAGCGACCAGGTCCGGAGCTGCGTTGAGGATGAGGCCACCTTGATCCATGCGGTCGGGGATCAAGGCGAATTGCCGCACTCGCAGCTCGGGAAAACTCTCGGTAATTTGCTCGTAACCATAAATACGGTGTGCGTTGTAACAGACTCGTGGCCTCCCGACCGGCACGACAAACAAGAGTGATCCGCCCGGCGCCACGACTCGCTGCAATTCCCGCATCGCAGTGACATCTCCCAGTGGATCCAGCGGATCGCCATAGCGGCCCAATCCCACGTGTTCCACAACGTGCATGCACGAGAGTGATGCGACACTGCGGTCGGGAAAGGGCAACTTCGTCAGATCCGCCGACTGCGACGTCAGTCCTGACAACGACAGGTTGGCGGGCCGATAGTCGTAGAAGTCGACTGGCACGAATGCGGACAAAGCAACCACAAACATCAGGCTCGACGCAACATCGACATGCCGCTCCGGTTTTAGCTCGGCAATGACACGCGCCGCCCAAGCCGTGTGGTACGTGTAATGAGGATCGAAAGGAGTTGTATCTGTCCGATCGTCCAGACAGGGGTAGTGATCTCGCCAGCGCAGGGACAGATTGTGGCGGACTCGGGACGACATTCGGGAAAAGGCGAAGTATTCTCCAACAAATCGAGCATACGCGACCGTGCGTTGTAGCTGTCGCTTCAGAATGCGCAAAGGATTGGCGGACACGGGGCGCTCGTCTCGGTAAGCGGTCGATAGAATCTGCGGAACGGTACTGAAAACCGCGCCAGCACGTCAACCCGAACCCACTGGGGCACTCAATGGGACGTATGGGACAAATAGGTCCTATACGACTTATACGTCCCATTTGTCACATCAAGCGCCGTGATACGTCATGACGCCAAGGCCGCGGTGTACAGCCGCTGATAGGCGGCGGTTGTCGCCGACAAGTCGAATTCGCGTTCGATGGCTTGTCGTGCCAGCTGGCCCAGTCGGCGCAACTCCGGGGGATGGTCCAGGCACCAGGTAAGCCGCTCGGTTAGCCCCTGGCAGTCGCGCAACGGCACGAGCCAACCGGTCTCGCCGGAGCGCACAATCTCAGGCACACCGCCGACGTCGAAGGCCACGACCGGCGTGCCGCAAGCCATTGCCTCCACGGCCATCTGCGGCAGGTTCTCGGCCCACGACGGCAAAACGAACACGTCCATCGCGCTGTAGATCGCCGCTTGCCGCTGCGGATCGTCGACATAGCCGAACGTAACAATCGCCGGCCGCGGCCGCCGCGCGTCGGGGAGGCGCTTAGCTCCCAGTGCCATGCCGCAAACGCGGTCTGGGTCCGGCAATCGCTCCAGCGCTCCGAGCACCTCGGCCGCGCCTTTGCGCGGGTTCTTCAGCGACGCAGCGCCGAATCCGATCAGCAGCCGGTCGGCGGGCAAGTCGAGTTGCCGCCGCACGGCGGATTGGTCCAGCGGCCGATACACTGCGAGGTCCAATCCGTTGCGGATCGTCTGCACGCTGGCAGCACCCGACATCAACGCGCTGCGGCGTACATGCTTTTCCAACCAGTGGCTGGGGGCAACCAGGTGGAGTTTCTTGCCGCGATAGGCCGCGAGTTTGGTTGCGAAGCCGGCCTGGGCCAAGTCACCCGGACCGCGCCGACCCAGTTGCGGGCAAGTGTGACAGGCGGTTGCGAACGCCCGGCAATCGTCGGCGTGGTGGCAGCCGCCGGTAATCGGGTTCATATCGTGCAGCGTCCAGACGATCGGCAAATCGTCGGGCACGGCTGCAAAGAACGATGGCCAGTCGATCAAGCCGTTGACCCAGTGCAGGTGCAGTACGTTGCCTGCCAAAACTCCTCGGTCGAGCGGCGTGGCCTGGGGGAGCCACGGCGTGCCGAACACTTCACAACCCGGCGGACGACCGCGCTGCGCGGACTTCAGTTGCCACTTGGCCAATTGCTTGCGGAGCCATGCGGCCGCCCGGCCCGGCCCCAGCGACTGCGGCCAGTCGAGGGCGCGAACTCCGTTGATGGCCGGCATGCCGCCACGCTTCGGCCGCTTGATCCATAGCCGACTGTCGACTCCCGCGGCTTGCAGCCCCTGGTGCAGCCGCAGCGCTGCCGTGCCAGAGCCAGAAATGAGCATCTTGTTCAGTTGGTCGACAACGATTCGGTCCATGAGCGACTCGACCAGTGGATAGCGCAAAGCGCCGTACCCTTGCGACAAACTGCCCCCGTATCGCCGGGCGGACGAGGTAGAGAGAACGAGTTGGCAGCTTGTACCTGCAGCGCCGCGGGATTCTATGAGCAACTGTTGCCGCGAAGCAACATCAGTGCGCCTCATAGCCAAAGGGATGTGATTGGTGCCATTGCCAGGCGGTCTCCACAATTTCACCAATGTCGGTCACTCGCGGTTGCCACTCGAGCGTCTGTCGTGCCAGCGAAGCATCGGCGACGAGTGCTGGGGGATCGCCAGACCGGCGCGCCCCAACTTTTGTCGGGATCGCGTGTCCGGTAATTCTGCGACATGCCTGAATGACCTCTGCCACGCTAAATCCACGGCCAATGCCCAGGTTCAGCTCCCATTTTGTGCCGGGGCCAAGTCTTTCCAACGCCCGGATATGAGCCTCGGCGAGATCCTCGACGTGGATGTAATCGCGGACACAGGTCCCGTCCGGTGTCGGATAGTCGTCACCGAAGACGACAATCGCCGGCAGTTGGCCCAACGCGACCTTGAGCACTAATGGAATGAGATGTGTTTCGGGCGAGTGGTCCTCTCCCAGGTCTCCTTCGAATGCTGCCCCAGCCGCATTGAAATAGCGAAGTGCCGCGTATGCGAATCCGTAGGCTTGGGCGTAGTCGGCCAGTGCTTGCTCGACGACCAGTTTTGTGAAGCCATAGGGATTGATCGGACGCTGGGGTTGGCTTTCCCGAATCGGGAGCTGATCGGGAACCCCGTAGGTCGCCGTCGTGCTGGAGAAGACCAGCCGACTGACACCACTGGCACGCATGGCTTCCAAAAGCGTTAACGATCCAACAACGTTGTTTTGATAGTACTTGGCGGGATCGACGACGGACTCACCAACCAAGGCATAGGCCGCCAAGTGTACAACTGCGTCCACGCAATTGGATCGCAATACGCTTTCCAGCTTTGACCGGTCCAGGAGGTCTCCCACAATCAGTCGACCTGCAGGTGCGGCTTGCGCGTGCCCGACGGACAGATTGTCATAGACCCAGACATCGTGCCCCGCATTGACCAGGCGACGCGTCACATGTGAGCCAATGTACCCCGCGCCGCCGGTGACCAATACGTTCATGTCCGGCAATCCTACAATGTGTCGTTGGTCAGGTCACTTTTCGCGGGTCCCATCGACTTCACCAGTCCGGCAAACTGCCGGTCGGTGAAGGGGATTACCTCCGTCAGCCGTCCCCTGTTTTGCAACTGGTCCGTTGATCCCAGACTCCCTTGGTAAAGTAGCTAGCGCGAGTAACTTGACCATCGGCGGTTGACCCGTCAGCGTACGCGACGACGGGTGCAGGCCGATGTTC
>CAZFLF010000249.1:0-8228 GCA_964519825.1 uncultured Pirellulaceae bacterium
TCAGTCCCATCAGTCCCATCAGTCCCATCAGTCCCATCAGTCCCATCAGTCCCATGAAACAAGTTCGCAGAACGCTGTTCGTAGCTCTGATTTTTTTCTTCGCAAAAGCCACCGGTGCCGCGGAGCCCGCGCCGCCGACGATCGTGGAGGTACATACTGCCGCTCCCACGGTGCTCGTTATGGTCGTGCAAACCGGACCGGATACCGAAGCCTATTCGGTCGCTCCGATCGACATGACTCGTACCTATTGGAAGGTGGACGGCGAGGCGCCAGTGGCGATTCACCGCTATTCCGTCCCTTATGACGAGGAGAAGGCCAGTTTCGATCCGGCGTTGAAACGACACGTTTTTCCCATCACCGTCCGACACCGGGTTTATTTGCGACTCAATCAGGCATTGCAGCCGGGCCAAACCTATCGCATCGCGACGCCTTACGGCACCCGGGATTTCCTGTTCAACGAGCGCGACACTTTCTGCGAATCGATCAAAGTAAATCAGGTCGGCTACAGCAAACGGGCGACCTCCCGCTTTGCCAACTTCGGCGTGTACATGGGGAACGGTGGTTCGATGACGTTCAAGCCCCTCCCGAACTATGAGGTGATCGACGAGCGGACACAGCAAGTCGTGACAACCGGCCAGGCGGAGTACATGGGGGATGACACGCAGGTCGCCGCCGGCAGGATTACATCGGGAGAGCACGTCTATCGTCTGCGGCTCGACAGCGTTCCGGTGGGCGGGCCGTATTTCGTGTTCGTACCTGGCTGCGGCCGATCCCGGTCATTTGGCGTGGGAGACGACTTCAGCCGCAGAATCGCCTACGTTGCCACGCGCGGTCTGTATCACCAGCGATGTGGCATCGCCTTGGAGCGACCCTACACCGAGTTCACGCGTGCAATTTGTCATGCACAGGTCGCCGACACTCGGACGCCGTGGACCAACGACCACTTGAAAGTCCCCGCAGGCGCCAAGAAGCATCCGATCGTCGGCGGATATCACGACGCGGGCGACTTCGATCGCCGGCCGTTCCACACCCTTGTCCCGCTCCTCATGTTGTCGTATTTCGAAGCCTTTCCGAGTCACTTTGTTGATCGCCAATACAACATCCCCGAGTCGGGTAATGGGATTCCGGACTTCCTGGACGAGGCGTTGTGGGGGCTGCTCGTTTGGGAAAACCTGCAAATCATCGATCCGGCGGACCCCCAGTACGGCGGCGTCCGAGCCGGCACCGAAATGCATCGTCACCCAGGTTACGGAGTCCATAGCGCGGCCAACGACGACGGCGTCTATGGCACTTGGGGAGTGCTGGAAGACCATACCGCGGTGTGTGCCGGACTATTCGCACAAGCCTCCCGTATCGTGCGGCCGTACGATCAGAAACGTGCCGATGTTTTCTTGAATCGAGCCAAGCTTGGTTGGACTTACCTAGCGAAAACCACTGACGTCAACGCAGCCAAAACCTGCTTCATGTACTCGGCACTCCAGCTGTATTTAGCCAGCGGAGATTCAGCCTATCATGACATCTTCAAGAGCGCCGCCACGGCCGTCGTTCTGGTTGGGAAGAAATGGCCCGAGCAATACCTTCCTGGCAATACATCGGCAACGGCTCAGACGGCTCATTTCGTCAGCTACCTACTTCCCCATGGCCGGAACACCGATGCCGCGCTCCTGCAAGGCCTGAAGAATCAGATCTTCCAGTACGCTGAAAAAGGCACCTATATGGGTCCTGCGCCGGAACGCGAACCCTATCCTCAGGGCGTGACCAAGTTCATGGGATTTGGCGCCGCCACGGCCCAAGGTCGCTACGCGGACGTATATGTCTTCGCGAGTCTGTTCACAACGGACGCCGCCAAGAAGCAGCGCTACATTAACGCCGTCAGCCAGTACGCGGACTATGCCCTGGGATTGAACCCGGTGGGAGTCTCGTACTATACCGGCCTGGGAACGGACGTCCCGGTGAGTCCTCTGCAACTTGATTCTTACTACACGAAATACGGCCTCTCCGACGGGGTGACGTCCGACCACCGCGGCAATCCGATTGGCAACGTCCCCGGCATCCTCGTTTACGGACCGACCGAGGGGCGCAGCGGCGCGGCCTACCAGCTCGCCGTCTCCGATAAATTGTATCCCCCCTTCGACGACTTGCCGGCCCAGCGCCGTTGGGCTGACGGTTGGTCCCTGATCAACGGCAACGAGTTCACGGTCTGGGAAACGATGGCCTGGAACGTGGTGATGCACGGGTTCCTGTTCGACGCAGGCAGCGCTCGAAAGCCGCTCGATTCCGCGCAGCCGGCCAAGTAATGCGGGGAAACGAAGACCGCGAACCAACAAGATTTTGCGAGACGAACCGGCCAGCCTGCTGCTGAAACGGATCAAGGTCGGAACTCCTGGTAAAATGAACAACACAACCGCTGCACTCCGAACCCGTTCTCATCGGCGTTCGTCAACTAAGAACCATGCGGAGGACCGATCATGACGACCGTGACCATCGAGGAAGCCCAGGCGAAGTTGCCGGAAATCATTCATCATCTTCAGCCGGGCGAGGAGATCACGATTACCGACCACGGCGAGCCGTTGGCACAAGTCAAGAAGGCAGAACGCAAGTCCTGGCCGTGTCAAGCTGGGACTGCCAAGGACAAAATACTCTGGATCGCACCGGATTTTGACGCTCCCTTGGAAGATTTCAAGGAGTACATCGAGTGAAGCTGTTGCTCGACACGCACACGGCCGAGTTTGAGGACTGTTTGGTCTGCCCGCTGGCACTTTCCGCTAACGCCAGGGCGAGCATTTGTGCGGTCGTGCAGGTTGACGAAGTGAAAATTGCGAGGCGCTTACAGGCCGATTGCCGGCCCATGTAACGGCGTGCCAGCTTGTATCTCAGCAAGCACCACATTCGTTAAGGTTAACTTGAAGATTGCCAACCCTAGCGGCTTCTCGAAGCTTAATACAAAGCTCCAAAACATCGCTATCGCCTTTTGGATCGCGCGCCCAAAGATAGGCAGTGAGAAGGTATTCGACCTGTACATTGCGTCCAGAGAAATCGACTCGTGATCCAGGCTGTCGTTCTCGAACTTCGTCAATAAAGCGACGAACATTCTTTAGCATCGCGCCAATTGGTTTCTTGGACTCCCGCGAGACGTACATGGTCAACAGATCGTCGATCCGAACGGCGCTATAGCTGTCCTGGCAGGTGATCAACTCCAAATAGTCGCCGTCGTGGCTGTAGTAGGTTCTTGGAAATTCCGGACTGGCGCATGCCTCGGTGAGGAATTGCTCAGCAAAGGTATCGTCGAATTGCAACCTGTCATTCATTAAAACACCCTTTCAATGAAACGTAGCTCATGATCCATCGGAAGCGTCGGATCATTAGGGTCACAATCACACCAGTAAAAATTAATCACAAGTCTCTCGTCCGTTACGAAAACACAGAACACGCTGTTCTCCCACGCTTTTCGCTCCTCACCGGTCTTATAGTCGTACGCACGTGACGGAGTTGAAACGTAACTAAGCCACTCGTCGCATCCCAATCGCGTTTCCGTGTCACGAACTCCGCGAAAAACATGGCGGATGTTAAGGACACCTAACCGAACGGTAAACGCCAGTTCTTTGCAGCGACCAAGACCCCTCAACTTCGTTTCTTCCAATAATGATGGTGGTAGCAACAAGTCCCAAGTTCCTCCATCCCTGGGATCCTTTGCTGGAATTGTCACATAATGCTTTCTCGCTAGCTGCTTTGGATGCTCCAAGTTCAGGACGTCAGTTGGTTTAGCCATTCGAGAATTCCTTCAGGTAAGAACGAATCTTTAGCATCCCTGCTACTGGTTCTCCCTCGGCGAATAACACGTCGCCGAACGACGCACACCATTGCGTCTTTGTGCCAGCAAAGCACTACTCAAGCCGTCACGGCGTCAAAAGAGTATTCGCTACTGGATCTTACGACGCAAGGGCCTGTCAAGTTGTTCCGGAAATAAACCTAACTCCTAGTGACCGCTTTTCGTCCGTTCTCCCACGGTTGGTGGCTGACAGCCGCTCCTCAGGTCAATTGGTAGCCGATCGCTGGTCACGATCTGACTGCTAAAAACGAGAAAAAGTCAGGAGCCATCCTGATGAAGCTCTGGAGGCTGGGGTTGAAAGAGTCGTTTGGGAGACTGCAAAGGGACACAGATTGCTTGAAACGGGTTCTTGCAGGACTTCTGATCGGCAGAACGCGGCAATCTAAGGCTATGCCCGGCCGCGGTAAGCCACCCACGGCGCATCGTGAATGCGAAGTGCGCAGGTTGGAGTGGCGGGAGCGTTGCTGAAGATGAAACCGTCATTTGAAGGCGGATCGCGTCAGACCGATGCCGAGTAACCACTGCCGGCCTGTTCGGGGCGCTTGCTCCAGCATCCGAGACGGACTCCCTGCGGCTCCATGAAACCACCGGTTAAAGTTCTCGATCACCTTCACCCAAAAGGATGGCTCCATTCCAAGCAGATGTGGATTGGTGGGAGTCTGACACTCATAGCTCCCGGCCTACCCGAAATGGGTCACACAAATCGGCGATTGGTTCGCGTCGAGGATTACCGGCCCGAGCGACCGAAGTAATCATCTACCACGCGAGCTCCTTGCGGCGGTACATGATCAGCCGCGGAATCGCCAGTCGCCAGTTCAAAAGCAACGCCGAGCGGTGTGCGTCCGGGACGGGCCCCGCGTGTATAGGGACCGTCCCCCCAGTGCTCTCCGACCGCCACCAAGTCGAACCCATCGATGGCTTGCTTCGACGCGTCGTAGTGGATATGGCCCGATATTTTGGCATCGTAACCACGTTTAGCTGCTTTAGGATCCGCCACAGTCGACAGCAGTACGGAGCCTTCCAGACGTAACGTGATCTGCGAGGCATCGCGTTTTTCCACGATCAGTGTCAGATCGCAGGAGCGAATCTCTTCTGGTTGCCAAAAGGGTGGTTCGCCGCGGGTGTTGTCCACCAGGTGGAACCGCGTGATCCGGTCGACAATCGCCGCCGGCAACGGAACTCGGTCACCCGCCTTGGCACTCAGTGGAATGAGCGATCGCCACTCGGCTTCCCTGAGCCACAGGTGGTCGCGAGCCGCTTCGTCGCCCCCTCCCAGTTTGCAATCCGCATCGCAATATTCACCGTTTTGTTTACGGTCGAGTGCGCGCGTAAAAACATTGATGATTAAACCACCAGCCGGAGGCCGGCGGTCGTAGCGGAGATCCAGTGGCCCTAACTCATCGATATGCACCGCGCCTGGTTCTCGCTGGGACGGAGGCAATTTTTTCCATGCCGCCAAACCTTGCTGCAAAACTTCCCGCATCACCTGAGGAGATTGGCCGGCGTTCTTGAAGGCCAGCAGTTTGCCTGTCGCCGTGAAGCAATAGATTCCCTGACGGGTTGCTCCGTCTTTGCCATTTTGCGGACCTTGATCGGCCACCTGGCGAAAGAACTTCCCCTCCTCATCCTCACGGCGACGTTGGTACCAATCGTCGCTCGCCACAGGGACGTAATCGTCAGTCGCCATTCGCACGATGTTCGGATCCGAGAATGCAAGCGCACGGCCTGCGACACCGTTGTTTCACGTACACCCCAACGGATGCCCGTCCATTTCCCAGAGCAAGATCGGCTTCCCTTCCGCAGCGGCCTTTTTCCGCGCCTCCCATAAACTGTTCACCCATGGAACCTGCATCCAGCGATCTTCGTCGGGCTGCGGCTTGATCAGCGCGTGCAGGCGGGCGAATTCGCCCGCCTCCTCGCCAGAAGCGGCAGACAGTCCCATAATCGCCGCCAGGAACGACAACGGCGCAACGAAGCGGAGTATATTTCGACTTCTCATTGGACAGTTACTCATTGCAGGTCAGGCGGGCATGGGAGACAACACACTGGTGATTCTAACAAAACCTCGCCTCGGACGTGCGAACCCCGGCTAAGTTCGAGTTTCGCAGTTTTGGAGTGCGGGGATTCATCACCGCTTTGGGATTTTTGCTTGGAAGTTACACCCTGCACAGCATACGGATTGATTTCTCGCGTACCATCCGGTTGCAGAACCCCCACAGATGAATCCAAAATCCTAAAGCTGTGACAAGTCCCAGCACTCCAAAAGTGCGAAACTCGAACTAAGCGCCCATGAATCCAATTCCCACAAAATCACGTTTCACGGCCGTCGCGCGTTTCACAGCCGTCGCGATCGTACTGCTGCTTGTCTCGCGGAGTGTCGCCGAAGAAGCGAGCTCGAAGCCAGTTGATCACGAAGCAGTCTTGAAAGGGCTGCGCGAGTTCTACCAGAAAACGGCCCGACCCGATGGTTCGTTTCAGCCTGGTATCGATCCTGAGTATCTCGGCATTTCGGATAGCGCCTATAGCGACTTAGCGGCAGTCACTTATGCCTGCACCGTTCACAAAACGTTTGGTTGGCAGCTACCTCATCCGCAGGCAACGATCGAGTTCTTGCTATCGCGGCAGAAGGCCAGCGGAGAATTCTTCAACATAGCCGGCACGGTCGATCCGAAATCGCCGCAAGGACGCACGTATAACACGACGCAAGCGCTGGTCGCATTGCGGACTCTGGAAGTGAAACCTCGTTACAATCCGCTTCCAGTCTTCGAAGAGATCTTGAAACAAGATTACAAGACGTTGCCCGCATATTCGACGAGCTTCTTTCCGCTGGCCTATCTGTGCTCTGGAAAACCCATTCCTGAGCAGGCCGATCGAGCCATCCGCGCCCTGATGGTCCAGGACGATGACGGCTATTTGAACAATCACGTCGCCGCGACTTTTCATGCCTCCCATTACTATGGTCTCGTCGGTGAGCCGACTCCCAAAGCGGATCAAATCGTCGCGCGGGTGCTGCGTGATCAGAAGCCGGATGGCAGTTGGCTATTGAATCTGCCGTCGCGCGATCGGCATGCCACGTTCGATGCCGTATTTACGCTCCGGCATGAAGGACTTGGTCGCGAGGAGTGCCAGGCGGCAGTCAAGCGTGCTGCGCACTGGGCCCTGTCGTGTCGCAATGCCGACGGGGGCTTCGGGCACTTTCCCGGATCCACTTCCGACGCCGACGCCACCTATTTCCAGGTAGGTACGCTGGTGATGGCCGGATTTCTCCCACCCGTGGATCCGTTGCCAAAGGACGCTCATTTGCTGTCCTGGGGCCATTTGATGCCCCTCCGAAAAAGTGCGGCGACTGACCCTCTGAGGCTATCACTTGCGGGCTGGGTCGGAAGTGTTGCATTCAGTCCCGACGGACAAACCTTGGCGACGGGTGACTCCTCGCGCCAAGCCCTCCTCTGGGACAGCCGATCTGGAAAGCCGCTCGGAATACTGAAAGGTCACACCGACCACGTGGTTTCAGTCGCTTTTTCGCCTGACGGGCAATCGCTCGTCACAGGAAGTTACGACCAGACCGCGAAGATCTGGGACGTTCGGTCACGTCAGGTGGTCCACACACTCGCGGGTCACCGCGGTGCAGTGACCAGTGTTGTCTACGCGCCCCATAGCAAAGTCATCGCCACCGCCGGAATCGATCAGTCGATCCGACTGTGGAATGCAGAAACAGGAAAGCACGAGCGAACGCTTTCCGGACACAAATCGTGGGTGAATTCCTTGGCGTTCAGTCCCGACGGCAAGTTGCTGATCTCCGGCAGTTCGGATGGCACAGTAAAAATCTGGTCGGTGGCTTCTGGCATGCTTGTGAAGACGCTCGTCGCGAGCCCTGCGGAAGTCCGATCCGTCGCTGCCTCGCCCAACGGGAAATACATTGCCGCCGGAATTCGGTATGGTGCAATCAAGATTTGGGAGACCGACAACTGGAACGAACATCAGAATTGGGAAAGCCCGGCCGACGACGTCTGGTCGATCGCTTTTTCCGGAGACAGTCGGGGGCTCTATGCTGCAGCCGGCGAGTGGAATCGGCCCACCGCCGTGACACTTTGGAACGTAGCAACTGCAGCGAAGGTCGCCGAATTCAAGCACACCGGCGAAGTTCTCAGCATTGCCGTTTCCTCCGATGGCAAAGGCCTTGCCGCAGGCGGAGCCGACAAGACGGTAAGCATTTGGAAGATCACACCGATGGCAGAGCAATAGTTATTGGTCTCTTGCGTCTTACAACCGCTACTAAGGAGTGAAAAATGTCCAAGAAACCAGATAGCAAGAATCCACTTGAAGAAATCCTCGGTCAGAAGCTTGGCCCCGACGCGATGAGGCTGATCAATCTCTTCCAATCGGTTGCCTCATCCAC
>CAZFLF010000250.1:0-8186 GCA_964519825.1 uncultured Pirellulaceae bacterium
CGATTGAAGCCTATCCGGAAAACGTCGACATCCTGATCGCCATGTCTCGTCTCCCAAACCCCGATGCGAAATGGAAACAAGACGTCCAATTACGCATCGACGCGCATCTCAGCAAATGCCGGTCTTTGATCGGCAGATACGAAGAGATCATTCGGCGGCAACCGAATTTCGAAGGGGCGGCTGGCGAACAACTGGCGACCGCCTATAACGAATTGGCCTGGTTGATTAGTAACACGTCGGGCGATTTTCAGGAGGCGGTGCGAGCGAGTCGGCGGTCGTTGGAATTGTCGCCGAGCAACGAAGCCTATCTCGATACCCTCGGACGCTGCTACTTCGCCGCCGGCGATTTGGAAAACGCCATCAAGAATCAGCGCCGCGCTGTGGCGGCAGCGCCCCACATTCAAGTCATGCGACGCCAACTAAAAGTGTTCGAACAAGCCCTCGCGGACTCTAAAGCCAACGCAGTTCCGGATGCCGATCCGACAAAGCCGAAATAGAATTTTCGAGCGTGAGATGGGCGTGTTGCGCATCTTTCTCCAGACTTATGCAAGTTGTCGTAGCGGAGCAAATTGTCGCAGCCCAACCACCGCCCCGACTCGCTCGGCGCGCCACGGATGCGTCGTTTCATGCCACACTCTTGGGACTGTCCGCCGCGGTGCTCGTTCTTTCCGTCGTGTTACGCGTGGCAGGTGAACGACAGGTCATGCTGCCATTCGTCGACATTCCGCTGCCTGGAGTTTGCACTTACCAAAGATGGTTCGGCCTGGACTGCCCGGGCTGTGGTCTGACCAGATGTTTCGTCAGCATCGGGCACGGAGACTTGTCGGCAGCGTGGCGTTTCAATCCCGCCGGCATTCTGGGATTCGTGCTAGTCGCCGTTCAGATTCCGTACCGATCAGCCCAACTGATGCGTGTCCGACGTGGCGCCGCCGAACTTCAATTCAGCTGGATCGGACAAATCTTGTTCTGGGCGTTCTTTGCCCTGCTGCTCGTCCAATGGACGGTGCGCACGTTTTTCGTATGAGTGACCCCGTTAAGCTTCCTCGGCCACCGTCACCGTATCCATTACGTCGCCTTGCTTGAGGGCGTTGACGACGTCTTGTCCGGCGATGACCCGGCCGAAGACGGAATGTTTGCCGTCCAGCCAGGGTGTGGCGATGTGGGTGATAAAGAACTGTGAGCCATTCGTGTTTGGCCCTGAGTTGGCCATGGAAAGTACGCCGGGGACGTCGTGCTTCAACTCCGGGTGGAATTCATCAGCAAAGTTGTAGCCCGGACCGCCGCGGCCGTCCCCGTTGGGACAACCAGTCTGGACCATGAAATCCGCGATCACGCGATGAAATTTCAGACCGTTGTAAAAACCCTTCTGGGCCAACTTTTCAAAGTTCGCCACGGTTTTCGGCGTCTTATCGTCGAACAGTTGCACGCGGATCGTGCCGCGTTTGGTCTCGATCGTGGCGACTTTCATGATTGGCTCCAAGAGTCGAAAAGAACTTTTACCCCAAGCGGACACTTGTGGTCCACCAAGCCTGAATTGACACGTACGATGGCCTTCCGAGGCCGTCGAACCCATGGTCGGCCTCGGAAGGCCAACCTACCAACTCCACCTTGTCGGACACTCGCGCGACATTTGATTTTCTCCCACGGAGAAAATATCTCGCCCGTGACGGTGCGCGCGATGAACGGAGACGCTAAGATAGCCCAGGCACGCCGCTTCGGGCAGCCCGGACAGTTCCCCATGACGTTGCCAACAGCTCACCAATCTGACGGCTGGATCCTCATTCTTGCATCCAGGCCTCCCGATGTGTTAAGGTGCAACCAATGACGCCGACCTAAACGGCGTCTTAGTACCTAGAACGAGGTCGAACCCATTATGAGGACCACGACATGCGACACTTGTTCCCGACCGCAGCCCTTCTGATGGCTGTGCTGGCGCCCGCCACCCTTTCCTTCCCCACCCACCTGCAAGCGAACGACAACCCACCCCAGAAAAAAGCACCCGGTCTCGGCGATCCTGGAAAATTAACGACAGTTGCCATCGAATCCGGGTGCATTGACAACGGCAAGGTGCTCATTGCCGGTCGAGACGCCTACCAGCAATTGATTGTTACTGGCAGTTACGAATCAGGCCAACATCGGGACCTGTCTCGTAAGGTTACTTATACCGCCTCTCCAGAAAACGTGGTGCGGATCGATTCGAACGGGTACGTCACACCCGTCGCAGAAGGAGCAGCGACCATCCACGTGAAAGCGGCGGAGGGTCCGGACTCGACGTTGAACGTCCAAGTCACCAACATCCAACAAGATGTTTCGGTTAATTTCCCGAATCAGGTCACGCCCATCTTCACGAAATACGGCTGTAACGGGGGTGGCTGCCACGGCAAGTCGGGCGGGCAGAACGGATTTCGCTTGTCGCTGCTCGGTTTCGAGCCGCAAGAGGATTTCGAGTATCTAGTCAAAGAAGGCCGCGGCCGCCGGCTGTTCCCATCAGCCCCGGACCGCAGTTTGGTGCTCCTGAAGGCCATCGGCAAAGTACCGCACGGGGGTGGCCTGCGGATTGAAGATGGTTCACCGGCTTACTCGTTGCTACGTCGGTGGGTCGAGCAAGGGATGCCCTACGGCTCGGAAAAAGATCCCGTTGTGTCCGGCATCGAGGTGTTCCCCAAGGAACGATTGATGGGGCGCGAGGATACGCAGCAGATTTCGGTCGTTGCCCACTACAGCGACGGCTCGCGGCAGGACGTCACCCGCATGACTCAGTTTGATTCGAACGATGCTGAAATGGCGGAAGTCAGCGTCACGGGAATTGTCACGACGGGACAGTTGACCGGTTCGGTCGCAGTGATGGCTCGTTATCAAGGACAAGTCGGCATTTTCCGCGCGATGGTGCCGCTGGGAGTCCCCATGACACCACCACAGCACAAAAACTTCATCGACGAGTTAGTCTTCAAGAAATTGAAGGATCTCGGTTTGCCAGCCTCCTCCGATGCAGCCGATGTCACGTTTCTACGCCGAGCATCGATCGACATTGCTGGTCGACTTCCGACGTTGCCAGAAGCAGAGGCGTTCCTGGCCGATCCTGATCCGAACAAGCGTGGGAAGTTGATTGACCGGTTGTTGGAGAGCAGCGACTACGCGGATTATTTCGCTGGAAAATGGTCGGCTATCTTGCGTAACAAGCGTCGTCAAGACGGTGACAAGTCGGCCACGTTCGCATTTTATGATTGGATCCGGCAGAGCCTACTGGCCAATCGGCCGTACGATCAATTCGTCGGCGAGATTCTCGCCGCCACCGGCGCTCCCGCGAGGAATCCTCCCGCAGCCTGGTACCGCGAAGTCAAAGACTCGTCGGCACAGGTCGAAGACACCGCGCAGTTGTTCCTCGGTTTGCGGATTCAATGCGCTCGCTGTCATCACCATCCGTTCGAGAAATGGAGCCAGCAGGACTACTATGGTTTCCAAGCGTTTTTCGCCCAGGTCGGACGCAAGAAGGGTTTTGCCCAGGACCAAGAGCGAATTTTCCACCGCCCGGGAGTTGCTCAGTCTCAGAATCCCAAGACCAAGCAAAACGTGAAGCCAACTGGCCTCGGCTCCCCACCGCTGGAAATCAGTACTCAAAACGACCCGCGTCGCGAGCTTGTGAAGTGGATGGCCGATCCCAACAATCCCTTTTTTGCCAAGGCAGTGGTTAATCGGTACTGGAAGCACTTTTTCGGACGCGGTTTGGTTGACCCGGAAGACGACATGCGGGTGACCAATCCAGCCTCGAACCCGGAGTTGCTTGACCGGCTAGCGCGGGACTTCATCGAGCACAAGTTCGACCTGAGGCACCTCGTCCGCACGATCTGTAATTCGCAGACCTATCAGTTCAACGCCGAACCGAATGAATGGAATCGGGACGACAAACAAAATTTCTCGCGGTTCTACCCTCGGCGTCTGAACGCGGAAGTGTTACTTGACGCGATCGACCAGGTGACTGGTTCACCGACCAACTTCGGTCCGATCCCGATGGGAACGCGCGCCGTGCAGTTGCCGGACAATGGCTTCAATTCGTATTTTTTGACCGTTTTTGGCCGGCCGGAAGCCAGTAGCGCATGCGAGTGCGAGCGATCCTCGGAAGCCAACCTCGCGCAGAGTTTGCACTTGCTTAACTCGGGTGAGATCCAAGGCAAGCTGACCAATGGAGCCGGTCGTGCCGCGACCTTAGCCAATGACAAAAATCGCGACCATGCGGCGAAGATCCGCGAGTTGTATTTGCTCGCGTTCTCACGTCCTCCCCAAGCCGACGAATCGGCCGTTGCGCTAGCGCACATTGAAAAACACAAAGATGCGCCGCAACGAGCCTACGAGGACATTGTATGGGCGCTGATTAATACCAAGGAGTTTTTGTTTAACCATTGATCTGTGGTATGCGTTGACGAGTCGCCGCGTTCCAATTTCAATGTCGGTTGACCGAAACGAAGTAGTTCCATTTTCCGCGACTGCTTTGATTGGCATATCCGAAGAACCCAAACCGGCGACGAGTCGCCGCACCCCCAAGCTGATTACCGCCGCGCATTGCACGAGCAAGTCGCGGCAATCAGACTTAGACCTGCCTGCCAAGAGCGCCTCCCTGTTTCACACCCAAGATGCTTTGCCGCGCGGCACGCGTTGCGGAGCACCCGATTGCGTTACCAGACCTGCCCGCCACCACGCAACGAAAGGAGAAGCGATGTACCGCTCCTCGAACCGTTGTTCTCGATTGAAATCTCGCACCGCGACCCACATTGCCGGTTGGTTGTTCATGGTTGGACTGCCGGCAATGGCGCTCGCACAGCTACCAACGGCACAACTTACGACGATCAATCCACCCGGCGGCAAGATTGGCGCCACTGTGGAAGTACGCATTGGCGGTGCCGACTTGGACGATGTCACTCAACTCCAGTTTTCGCACCCGGGAATCAAAGCCACTCCGAAGGTGACCCCGGCGACCGAATTCGAAAAAGCGAAGCCGGTCCCTGGAGTCTTCACCGTCCAAATCGGCAGCGATGTTCCACTCGGGCAGTATGACGCTCGCGTCGTCGGCCGGTTTGGCATTTCCAA
The DNA here is from genome assembly GCA_964519825.1 of uncultured Pirellulaceae bacterium. Taxonomy (GTDB): domain Bacteria; phylum Planctomycetota; class Planctomycetia; order Pirellulales; family Pirellulaceae; genus CAZFLF01. The sequence goes on from CAZFLF010000250.1 coordinate 5,083, forward strand.
TCCGCGAGCGTTTGTCACGGGAGATCTCGCGGAAGTGAACGATCCAGGGGGCAACACTCAGCCCGCGAATGCCCTTGCGGCCGCTATCGGTTCCACAATCAACGGTGCGGTAGACGCCAATCAAATTGATTATTTCAAGTTACCGCTCAAGGCCGGGCAGCGCGTGATCGTGGATTGTCAGGCCCAGCGCATCGATTCGCGGCTGGATGGAGTGCTGGTGTTGTTCGATCCGAGTGGCAAGGAGCTGATTCGTAACCACGGATATGTTGGCCGCGATCCCTTGCTCGACTTCACCGCGACCGCGGACGGCGAATATCGCATCGCGCTACGCGATTTCACCTATCGCGGCGGCGGCGAGTATTTCTATCGGCTCACGACCCATAGTACTCCGCAAATCGATTACATCTTCCCACCGAGCGGACTGGCTGGCTCCAACGAGCAGTACACGCTCTACGGCCGCAACCTGCCCGGTGGGCAACCGGCGGATGGATTGACGCTGGCGGGCGTCCCGCTGCAAAAACTGGTCGTCAACATTCCGTTGCCGTCCGACGACGAAGCGCGGCGCGGCATGGCCGTCGGGGGGTTCGTGGCGTCCAACAGTTCGCTGCTGGACGGAGTGACCTATCGACTGGGCAGTTCCAATCCCGTGCGAATCGACTACGCGAAGGGATCGGTGGTGCGCGAAGTCGAACCGAACGATCAGCCGGCCCAGTCCACTCCAGTCTCCGTCCCGTGCGAAATCGCCGGACAGTTCTCACTCGCCAACGATGTCGACTGTTTCACCTTCACTGCGAAGAAAGGCGATGTCTACAACATCGAGGTCTACGCACACCGGTTGGGACTCGAATCCGATCCGTCGCTGTTCGTGCAAAAGGTGAAGAAAAACGAGAAGGGGGAGGAAGTATTGCAGGACATTGCACAAGTCGATGATCCCGGAGATCGCGCCAACCGCATCGGCAGCGAATTCGATACTTCGACCGACGACCCCGAATACCAACTGACTGCCGACGAGGACGCGACCTACCGAGTGACGGTGCGCGACCAATTTGGCGACTCGCGAATCGATCCGCGTTTCGTCTACCGATTGGCGATTCATCGTGGCGATCCAGATTATCGGCTCATCGCTTACGCCGCCCCGGTCGTCGCACCGGCCAACGTTAATGCTGTGCCGCTGGGTGGCGGCGTCGTGCGCAAGGGTGGTACGACGATGATCGAGGTTCGCGTCGATCGGCGCTACGGCTTCACAGGCGACATCGAGGTTTCGGCCCAAGGGCTGCCGAGCGGCGTGACCTGCTCGAGTATTTTGATCGGTGCCACGACTTCAACTGGTTCGCTGATGTTGACCGCCAGCGAGAACGCACCCGGTTGGACGGGTTCCGTTCGTCTGGTCGGCCGGTCGCTGCTCCGTGGCAACGAGACGATTCGTTACGCCCGCAGTGGAGTGGCGGTTTGGAATTCCGCCAATCGACAAACAGAGATTATTCCCTTCCGCCTGACCAGCGATTTGGCGTTGGCAGTGACGGACAAGGAAATGCTTCCCGCACTGGTGCAAGTCGCGGAAGACAAAGTGTGGGAAACATCGCGCGGCGGCAAGCTGGAGATTCCCATCAAAGTGACACGCCGCGGCGACTTCAAGGAAGATCTCACTCTCGCACCCAATGACATTCCCAATGAACTCAAGCCGCCGAATCTCGCGATCAAGGGCGGGGAAGCGGAAGGAAAACTGCAATTCGCAGCAACGAACGGCAACGCCAAACCGGGAGTCTACACATTTTATCTGCGGGCCGACTCCAAACTGAAACATCAGCGGAATCCCGAGGCGGTTGCCGCCGCCGAACAAGAGCAGAAGGAAATCGACACGGCCATCGCGGCATCGACCGAGCGGAATAAGCAGGCTACGGACGCCAAAAACACCGCGGTGACCCTGGCTCAAAATATGGCCAACGCGGTTAAACAAGCCGAGCAAGCCAAGACCGCCGCGGAAAATGAGGCCAAGCAAGCCGCCGACAAAGTCACTCCAGCCGACGCCGCACTGAAGGCGGCGAAAGAAGCGGCGGCGAAGGACACTAGCAACCAAGCGCTCGCCGCGGCCGCAACCGCCGCCGAAAAGGCCAAGGCGGAATCAGACGCCGCGAAGACCGCCGCCGACCAAAAGCTGGCAACCGCGCAAAAGGGACTGGTCGACGGCCAGACGGCCGCGAAAGCCGCCGAGGAGGCGAAGGTCAACATGGAAAAGGCCGCCGTTGAAGCCGACGCGAAACTCAAAGCCGCTCAACAAGCCAAAACCACTGTCGATAAACGGCTGACGGATGCCAAGACTGCAAACAACCCGAAGGATCTGCAGTTCGCCGTCATCTCGACACCCATCAAAGTCCGTGTCATGGAGTCCTGTTTGCAAGTCGCTGCCCCACTTCCAGGCACACTCAAGGCCGGCGAAAAGATCGAATTGCCCGTCAAAGTTGACCGGCTCTATGGCTTCGATGACTCGGTGGAAGTCACGCTCGAACTCCCCAACGGCATCAAAGGAGTGTCGGCCAATAAGCTGACGCTGGCCAAAGGGCAGGCTGACGGAAAGTTCGAGATCACCTCCGCCAAGGATGCTACTCCCGGCGAGCATTCCGTGACGGTGCGAGTCAAAGGCAAGTTTAACAATATCGAAAATCAAGCCAGTCAGATTATGACGCTGAGGGTTATCCCATGAGCAAACGAATTTCTTCCCTGCTGATTGCTAGTCTTGTTGTCATTGGACTGACGGCTCCTCCTGCAGAAGCCGCCGATCTAAAGCCGATTGCGATCGCAGAAGTGAAGCATGAGGGACCGGTCGATTTCCTCAAAGAAATCCTGCCGATTCTGCAGAAGAAGTGTCTGGCGTGTCACAACGCGACCGACGCGGAAAGCGATCTCGTCCTGGAGAATCCTCAGGCCATGCTCAAGGGGGGCTCGGATGGCCCCGCTGTCGTGGCTGGTAAGGCGGCCGAGAGTCTGCTCATGAAACTCGCCGCTCGGCAGCAAGATCCGGCCATGCCGCCTGCTGACAATAAAGTCGGTGCGCGCCCGCTGACGCCGGAGGAACTCGGGCTATTCAAACTTTGGATCGACCAGGG
>CAZFLF010000251.1:0-8185 GCA_964519825.1 uncultured Pirellulaceae bacterium
TCCCGATCCGAGCTGTAATCCGTACTTCTCGTTCTCGGCGTTGACGTTGGCCGCCATCGACGGCATCCAGAACAAGATCAATCCGGGTTCGCCGCTCGATAAGAACATCTACGATTTGCCACCAGAAGAGGCGCGCGCGGTGCCGAAGACTCCGGGTTCGCTCGAAGAAGCTTTAGGGGCGTTGGAGAAGGATCACGAGTTCCTGCTCCGCGGCGATGTGTTCACCAAAGACTTGATCGAGACCTGGATCGACTACAAGCGTCATACCGAAGCCGATCAGGTCCGCCTGCGTCCCCATCCGTACGAGTACGTCTTGTACTTCGATATCTAATTGCGAAGTCCGATTCGCTGCTGAATCCCCAACCCGGCGATCTTCCAGGTCGCCGGGTTTTTTTGTGGAGTGCGGGGATTCATCACCGCTTTGGAATTTTTCAATCGAAGTGCCTTCTTGCGAAATCGGTCGAGTTCTTTCTGCAATCAGTCACGCTGGGACAAAACAAAAATCCTAAAGCGGCGACGAGTCGCCGCACTCCAAGGGCAGCTTGAGGCCGCCGGGCCGCATTGATAATTTGGTTATGTTTCGTCGTCTCTCCAACCACAAAGGACTCCGGGAATGTCTCTTTCCGCTGCCGAGCTCGCGAAACTCACCAAATTCGATACTCCGACGATTTGCAACATCATCGAGTTGTTCGACATTCGGCCTCGGAACCGGGGTTACATGGATGCACGCGTGAAATGTAACTTTCCGGAATTCTCCCCGATCGTCGGCTACGCTTGCACAGCGGGTTTCAGGGCGGATGCGCCACCGGTGGGAGGCGATGCGTATGGTTCGATCCAGAAGCAGCTCGATCAGTTAGCCGCGCTGCCTGGCCCGTCGATCGTCATCTTCCAAGACTTGGATGATCCTCCCGCAGCCGCGGTCTTCGGCGAAGTTATGTGCTCAACGTATCAAGCCTTCGGATCGGTCGGACTGATCACGAACGGCGCGGGACGTGATTTGGAACAAGTCCGCGCATTGAAGTACTCTGTCTTCACCGGATCGACGATTTGCTCGCACGGTTATTGCCACATGTTGCATCTTGGATTGCCCGTCCGCGTCGGGGGTCTGATGGTGAATCAAGCAGATCTCTTGCACGGCGATGCGAACGGTGTGACGAACATTCCGCCGGAAATCGCCTCGGAGGTAGCCGAGGTGGGAGACGAATTCATCGCCGCCGAGGCGATTATCATGGATTACGTCAAAGCTCCGGGGAAGAAAGACGCGACCAAGTTCAATGATTTGCGGCAAGAATTTCAGGCCGTCGCGGCGAAGCTGCAACAGCGGTTGTCGCGAAAAAAGTGAAATTATGAACAAGTCCGGCTTGGTGACTGGTGAAGATTCGACGAGTGAACTGCTGTAATGGACGAATATCTGTTGCTCCAAGACGCGGTCGAGCGTGCTGGTTTCTTCACGACCTTCCAACCAATCAAGGACGCGGGCGATCGAATCGTCTGCGCAGCAGAGGGGGGAAACTGGGGACTCGGTGGTCGTAGCTTTTGGCTTGCGGTGCGACAAACACGCTGGTTCATCGCCACCTGGACCCCACGAATTTACGAAATACCCAATCCCCAAGATGTTCCTCACCTTGCAATCCAGGTCCTCAAGTGCAATGACAGCCACTGTTACGACATCGATGCCGATATTCAACGCCAGTTCGGTTTGATTGAGGTTACTGACGACGAATTCTCTACGTTGTAGGCAAACTCGGAGCCTCGTTCATACATTTCTCCTTGCCCAGGTGGCACTGTCGGGCTAATCTTCATCAGACACCTCTTGCGATATTCAACGCCGAACCATTAGCTGCCAATGAGCAAAGCAAAACAAAAAGTCTTCGAGTACGTCGAACCGATTGGCCTGCGCGTTCTGGTCCGCAAAGACGAACCGAAACGGACGACCAAGGGGGGCATCGCCCTCCCGGACCAATCTGAAATCCCCACGATCACCGGACGTATCGTGGCCATCTCGGCCCAAGTCGAGAACGACGAGGATTTGCCGCTACGCCAATACGACAAGATTCTCTTCCATCCGAAGAATGCGATTCCCGTCGACTTCGAACAGGATAACCAGCTCTTCGTGGTGCCTGCCGAAGACGTTGTCGCCGTCTTCCGCCGCGAAAACCGCGACGCTTCCGCAGTCGACAACGGCGCGAGCGAATGACGTTCCGTTTCGCCGAGACAAAGCGGGCGAGTTCATAACCTGGCAGCTTAGGTACCTGTAAGTGGTTGCCTTTTGGCGGTGATGGACAGGCAGCACTGCGACATCTCCGAATTCAACTTGATAAACGGATACTGGTCTTCCGGGACGTTGTCGTCGAGAAAGATCGCCGAGACCGGACATTCCGGCTCGCAGGCGCCACAGTCGATGCACTCTTCTGGATTGATATACAGCATCTGGTCCCCCTCATGAAAGCAATCGGCGGGGCAGACCACGACGCAGTCGGTATATTTGCAGCCAAAACAGGGTTGTGTCACAACAAAGGCCATGCGGAATTCCTTAAGCAAGAGTTCATGTCACGTCAGCACAAGTACATGCGGGAAACGGCCGCGAAATGGACACAAATCCTTCAGATTCTTTGCAACATCAAGCGCCTCGGGATGAGACTCCCCCAATCGGCGACACTGCATCCATCGATTCCATCGCACTTTTCGCGCGGTTCGTCGATGGCGACGCACGAGCGGCAGACGCTCTTTTTCAACGCTATGCAGATCGGCTGATCGCGCTGGCGCGTTCGCGGCTATCGAAAAAATTAGCCGCTCGCGTCGCTCCAGATGACATCGTGATGTCGGCCTACCGCAGCTTCTTTGTCAAAGCTCGAGACGGCCGATTCGACGTCACGCAACCGGGCGCGGTCTGGCGCCTACTTGTCCAAATCACCTTGCATAAGCTGTATCGCCAGGTTGCCCACCATCAGGCGGGGCGTCGTTCGATTGATCGCGAAGCGCTCGGTGGGGTCGCGCACGTGCACCAACTCCTATCCCAGGAGCCGTCTCCGGATGCAGCCGCAGAGTTGGCCGATGAAATCGAACGATGGATGTCTCACCTATCTCTCGAGCAACGGCAGTCGGTCGAAATGCGATTACAGGGGGCAGAGATTGCCGACGTCGCGGCGGCTCTGGGCCGCTCCATCAAAACCGTCCGTAGGCACCTGGAGGCAGCAAAGCAGATCCTGCTTGGTCTTCACAATGAACAAGGTCCGACCAGGCGCCGTCCGCCGCGCGACAATAAGCCGCGTCAAAAAGCCGGCCCAAGCCGGATACGAACGGATGCCATTCCAGGTGTAACGAACATTCGCTTCGAGGATTATTTGCTGGAACAACAAATTGGATCGGGAATGACAGGAAAGGTCTATCGAGCGAAGCATCACCAAACCGGACAGTCGCTAGCGGTGAAGTACCTCAAGAAGACGTTTCTCAGAAACCCGTCCATTTTGGCGCAGTTCCTCTCTGAAGCCCGAATCGTAGCGGGCCTCCACCATGAGGAAATCATCCGGCTGCACGGACTAGGTAGAACACCAGGCGGTGGATATTTCATCGCCATGGACTTGGCGCTAAACGGAGACCTAGAACAGCACGTTTGTCGGAATAACGTGCATCCTCGGGACCTGGTACGGTGGTTGTGCCAAGCGGCCGACGCCCTGCATTTTGCGCACGAGCAAGGTGTTGTTCACTGCGATCTGAAACCGAGCAATTTGTTATTGAACTCCGCATTGAATCTCATCGTGACGGATTTTGGATTCGCGCGGCAACTTGCTCTGCTTCCCACGTCGCCAGAATTCTTCGCCGGAACACCGGCTTTCATGGCACCCGAACAAGTCGAACCAACCTGGGGAAGAATCTCGCCATTGACTGACATTTACGGCCTCGGAACGGTGATATACTTTCTGTTATTCGGACGGCCACCGCTGGCCGCAGCCTCAGTCCCGGAACTTCTCGCCGCTACCGCGGCGAATCGACCGATCGAATTCCCCGCCGTCGATTCCCCGCAGGTTCCAGAGGAATTGCTGACGATCTGCCAAGATTGTCTTGCAAAAGAACCGTCCCGTCGTATCTCGACGATGTCTGAACTGGCAACTCGTCTGAGATCCCTGCTACTCCCGCAATAGTCATGCGCGCGGCTTGACTACGGTGGTGGCAACCAAATTCCATTGCCAGTATTCTTTTGGCATGACATCTTCCACCAATGGGATCTCATCCACCGAGCCGCGGCGGTTACGCGGCGGCATGGTTGGAATGGGAATGATTTTCGACGAAACGTATCGGCCGTTTTTTGAGCAGGTCCACCGGCAAGGTCTCTACGACCGGCGGTTTGGGCTGTGCGAAGTGGAACTGTCCGCCGTGGCTAGCCGGACCGGCAAGCGGGCCGATGCGTACCGCGCAGGGCAGCGGGGAAAAACCGCCGATTTTCAAAGTTTCTCCGGAGAGCATTCGGCGGAACAACTCATCTCCAGCGGTGTCGATTTCGTTTGTGTGGCGACTCCGGACAATCGCCACTTCGCTCCCGCCAAGGCCGCTTTGCTCGGCGGCAAGCATCTGCTGGTCGAAAAGCCATCGGTCCTCACGCTGCAAGAGCTGGACGAATTGGAGCAGTTGGCGCGGGAGAAAAACGTGCTCGCCAAAGTGGTCTATCACAAGCTGTATGATCCAGATCACAAGAAGTTGCGGACCCTTGTCCATGACGGGTTGCTCAAGCATGTGAACAACGGATATTGCACGCTGCTTGAACCGAAGCAAATTTCCGGCGATCAGTTTTCGGAATGGATTACTGGCCGCAATCCTGGCACGTACGTCGCCGTTCATTACATCAAGCTGATTGACTTCACATTCGGCGGCCGGTTGAAGAGTGTGTGTTGTACGGGCCAGCGCGGGATTGTTGGGCCAGCGACCGGTCCCACGTGGGATTCGACGCAACTGAGGATGATCTACTCTTACGACGACGGGCGCGAAGCTGCCTTTGACATTCATACCAGTTGGGTCACGCCGAACAATTTTCCGGGCTATGTCGAACAGGAAGTGCAATTCCGCTTCGACAACGGCGTGTGGAACGCTCACAGCCGCAAACGGGGCATCGAATGTACCGTGGAAGGGAAGACTCCGAACGAACTGAAGATCTCGATGAACAATCATTACAACGGCTCGTTCTTCGAACCGCACGGGGAACGAGCCCAACGTGGTTACGGCATCGAGGTTATCGAACGGTTCGCGCGCGAGACGGCATTTGTCGAGTGGGGTGGTCCACCGTCGGAGCGTGACACTCGGCTGCGACAAATGCGCAGCTTGGCTTACAACGATTTGTCGGCCGACCGGCAAGTCGTGGCGGCGGTGCAGGCCATGGAAGCGATCCTGGCCCGGCATGTGGCTGGCGCTCCGAATTGCGTCGTCCAAGTCAACGAACCACGCGGTGGACTTGTTTTGTACGTCCCGGGCCGTGAGCAACCGGAAGTCTTGTACGAACCAAAAGTCTGAAGCCCACAATCCGGTAGTATCCTGTCGCTTCTCCGAAATTCGCGTTTCCGGTATCATGCGGCACATATCGGCGACTTGCGGCTGATTCAGCCACAACCAGCACTCTGCGATCCGAAGGACCCCCGCACCATGCCCGCTCCTCAGACGGTATTTGATCCCTTTTCTGCCCGTGACACTTTCGAGACCGGCGCGGGCCGGGCCGGCATTTACCGTCTGGCGAAGCTGGAACAGCTTGGGCTGGGGAAGATTTCGGCGCTGCCGTTTTCGATTCGTGTGCTGCTCGAAGCCGTGCTACGGAACTGCGACGGGTACGTAGTAACCGAGGAAAACGTAAAGTCGCTAGCAGGCTGGAACGCGGCAGCTCCGGCGAAGGAAGAATTCCCATTCCACGTCGCGCGCGTCGTGATGCAGGACTTCACCGGCGTGCCGGCCGTTGTTGACCTGGCGGCGATGCGTTCGGCCATGAAACGACTTGGCGGAGATCCGAGGAAGGTCAACCCACTGATCCCCGTCGATCTCGTCATCGACCACTCGGTACAGGTCGATTTCTTCGGCTCGCCCGATGCTCTGGTGAAAAATGTCGAAGTCGAATTTCAGCGGAACTGCGAGCGTTACGAGTTCCTGCGGTGGGGTCAGCGGTCGTTTGACAATTTCCGCTGCGTGCCGCCCAACGTCGGCATCGTGCATCAAGTGAACTTGGAGTTTCTCGCCAAGTGTGTGTTTCTCCGGCAGGATAAGCTGGGTCCGGTCGCAATTCCCGACACGCTCGTCGGCACCGACAGCCACACGACGATGATCAACGGTTTGGGCGTGGTGGGCTGGGGAGTGGGAGGCATCGAAGCGGAAGCCGCGATGCTCGGCCAGCCGTTGTACATGCTCATGCCCGAGGTGGTTGGGTTTGAATTGAATGGCGAATTGAAACCCGGCGTCACAGCCACCGATCTAGTGTTGGCAACGACGCAAATCCTCCGCAAAGCCGGTGTGGTCGACAAGTTCGTCGAGTTTTACGGCTCGGGCGTCTCGCGCATGTCCCTGGCCGATCGCGCGACAATCGCGAATATGGCTCCCGAGTACGGCGCCACCATGGGTTTCTTCCCCGTAGACATTGAGACGTTGAATTACTTGCGTCGGACCGGGCGCACCAAGGCCGAGGTCGAGTTGGTTGAGCGTTACACCAAAGAGCAGGGACTCTTTCGCACCGATGCGACTCCTCGACTGCAATACACCAAGAACATGTCGCTCGACTTGAGCACCGTCGAGCCTTCGCTGGCTGGCCCAAAACGTCCGCAAGATCTCGTGACGCTCGCCTCCATGAAGAAGAATTGGCTGGCGGGGTTGAAGGCCCCCGTTGCAGAGCGCGGCTTTGCGCTCGACGAAGCGGCATTGGCTCGCAATGCGACTGTCAAGTCGAGCGCCGCTGGACACGCCAGTCCTTCCGGCTCCACGAACATCACCCATGGCGCCGTTGTAATCGCCGCGATTACTAGTTGTACCAACACCAGCAACCCATCGGTCATGGTTGCCGCAGGATTGCTGGCGAGGAATGCGGTCGAAAAAGGACTGACCGTCAAACCGTATGTGAAGACGAGTCTCGCGCCGGGTTCGCGCGTCGTGAGTGACTACTTGGACAAGGCCGGGTTGACCGAACCGCTGAACAAGTTGGGTTTTCAAACGGTCGGCTACGGTTGCACGACCTGTATCGGCAACAGCGGACCCTTGCCGGATCCGGTGGCTGCGGCGGTCACCGAAGCGGATTTGGTCGCAGTCGCAGTGCTGAGCGGTAACCGGAACTTCGAAGGCCGTGTCAACCCGCTCGTCAGGGCTAATTACCTGGCCAGTCCGCCGCTGGTCGTCGCTTATGCATTGGCCGGAACCGCCGATATCGACCTCAGCACGGAGCCGATCGGTACAGGCAAGGATGGCAGCAACGTTTTCTTACGAGACATCTGGCCCACACATGCCGAGGTCGCCAAGACGATCGCCGCCTGCGTCCAACCCGAAATGTTCGTAGCGCGCTATGCCGGCGCGTTTGAGTCGAATGCCATGTGGAACGCTATCAAGGTGGTGGAAGGGGATTTGTATTTGTGGGATGAAAAGAGCACCTACATTCACGAGCCGCCGTTCCTGGCCGGGCTGACGCGCGAAGCAATGCCGATCGTGCCGATTCGCGGCGCTCGCTGCCTGGCGGTGCTCGGTGACAGTGTCACGACCGACCACATTTCGCCGGCCGGCAACATCGCCAAGGACAGCCCCGCCGGAAAGTATTTGATGGAGCACGGCGTGCAGCCGATCGACTTCAACAGCTATGGCGCTCGCCGCGGCAACGATCGGGTCATGGTCCGGGGTACCTTTGCGAACATCCGCATCCGCAACTTCCTAGCCCCGGGCACCGAAGGAGGCGTCACGAGATTCCTGGGTGCTCCGCCAGCGGCAACTCCAACTATGGCCGCGGAACTCCGTGACGCGAAGGCTGACCGTCAGACTGCCTCTGTCAGCACTCAAGTCGGCCATGTCATGCCGATTTATGATGCGGCGATGCTGTACCAAGCGGCTAATATTCCCACGGTTATTCTCGCCGGAGCGGAGTCCGGCACCGGCTCTTCGCGCGACTGGGCGGCGAAAGGGACGAGTCTGCTCGGCGTCCGCGCCGCGATCGCTCAAAGCTTCGAGCGCATTCACCGCA
>CAZFLF010000252.1:0-8175 GCA_964519825.1 uncultured Pirellulaceae bacterium
AGGGGGGTGGCGCTGGAGGGCAGGGGGGTGGCGCTGGAGGGCAGGGGGGTGGCGCTGGAGGAGCGGGTGGCGGTGGAAGAGGCGGCGCGGGAGGCCGCGGTGGTCAGTTTTCGCATCCGCTGCTCATGGTGTTCGATTCCGACCGCGACGGAGTAATCACCGCCAGAGAATTCGAAGCAGTCATTGCGGCCATTAAGCTCCTGGACGCCAACGGTGATGGAATGATTACCGCCAACGAGATTCCTGGCACGGGTGGGTTTGGTGGCCAAGGCGGGTTTGGAGGCGTCGGTGGGCAGGGAGGTGGAGCTGGTGGCGGTGGACGAGGAGGCGCGGGAGGTGGCGCCGGAGGGCAGGGGGGCGGTGCTGGAGGAGCCGGCGGAAGAGGAGGCGCTGGAGGTGGTGCCTACGGTGGAAACGGGGGTGATGGAGGTGCCGGTGGAGGAGCCCGTGGAGGTGCCGGCGGCGCTGGGGGCAAACGTCCCTAAACGGTGCTGATACGAAAAACAGGCAGGTCCCGTTCGAGGACCTGCCTGCAATGAGAATTCAAATGTCTGTCGTGCAGATGGTAGTTACTTATTGCAGCAGTCGCAGGGAACGGATTGCGGCACCATTTTGCAAACGCAGACTTCGACTTCCTTTTTGACTTCGTACGGTACGCAGACCGTATATTTTTCTACCTGATGTTCCGCCACTTCTTCGTAAATCGTGACGGGGACAGTCTTGGTGCGAACTTCGGGGACGAGCGTCTGGCGGCGGTCGATGACGATCTTCTTTTCCTTTTTCGTATCCCAAACTCGCTCTTGTCGCGTCCGTTCGACCTCAGCACAGACATCGACTTCGCATTCGTAGGTCTCGTCCACGCAGACTTCGCGGTCACAGGTCACCGTGATTTCTTTTTCCACGCCGCACACGCAAACCTTGTGGGTTTCCGTGACCGGCACGCACTTCTTTACGGTCCGAGTCTTGGTGACAGTCTCCTTCACCGGAACCTGGATCGTGTATTTCTGTTCGACCATTGTCGATACCGGCGTCGAGATTTCGATTTCCCGAGGGGTCTCGATCACTGTGGGGACATACACGGTTGTTTTGACTACGCCTTCGGTTTGAACAGGGACTTTCTTATAGATGGTGCAGGTCCGTTCGCGTTCCTCCGTGCGGTACTCTGTCTCAATACAGGTGCGTTTTTCCATGGTCCAGGTCGGAACACAGACCGTCCGTGCCGCACAGCGATGGCCGCAATTCGCGCAGATCGACTCTCTGGCCAATGGACCTCCACCTACGGCCGCATACAGGGAAATCCAGTAAACCATCACAAATGACGGAATCGTTGACATGCCTACATTCCTTACAAATGGATTCGAAGACGGGCGCGTTTCGCAAGAGTAGGTCGTGCGATGTGGGTGTCAAAAAAGAAACCGCGGATCTCGAGGCAAATCTGAGAATGAGGCGCGCAGGCCGTCCAATCCCGGTCAGCGGCGAAAACGGGGAAGACCAAATTGATCGCGCCACTCTTTTTCTCCGTTGGAACCCGAGTTTCTGGATCGGGGATCGAACCATCGGCTATCTTATTGCGAGCGCGTTGAGCCATTCAGGTTACCGGAGGCGATTCCTATGCCACGTTTCACGTTCGCAATCCCCTTGATCTTTTTCGCAGGGATGGCGCTGGCCGACGAAGGCTGGCTGCAATTCCAGGGTGATGCACTTCGGTCTGGAAACGCGCCGGAGGTATCCGTTCGAGGGCCGCTCGGACTGGTCGGTGCCATTCCGCTGACGGACGGGATCTACACGTCCCCTGTCGTCGCCGACAAGAAGGTTTTTGTAGTCGATGGATCGGGAGTTGTATCGGCGATCGACACGGTGACGCTGAAAGTGCTGTGGAGGTTTATCACGCGCGGGGGGGAGGGAAACTGCAACAACGTCGCGTCTCCGGCGGTCGTGGGGAAGTACCTGCATGTCGGGACGACAGCCGGTTACTACTACGTTCTCGACCGGGAGACTGGAACCCTCGTTTCTGAGATTGACTGCCGCGAGCCGATCTTTTCGTCACCCGCTGTCGGAGCGGACCGGGTCTACTTCGCGACACTCGGCGCGCGAGTGTATGCCGTGGAACCGGATGGCGCCGTCGCCTGGACGTGGGATTTCGTGAAGGAGGTCGTCAAGTTTGACGGGAACCGCTGGAGCGGCGAGGACTGGCTCAAGCTCCGCAAGGACCGTGTTACCTGGCGCGACCATTTCGTATGCTCCCGCGATATTTGTCTGGTTGGCAAGACGGTTGTCATTCCCGCGGGAGGGCGAACGGTGTTTCTGGAGGATGCCGGCGCTTCTGCGCAACTCCGCGCCGTTGGCGAAATTCCGGCCTACGACGGAACGGAGTACCCCGCTACTTTTGGTCAGAGCGCCGACGAAGCGGGCAACGTGTATGTTCAATGGCACCGGCGTGATAACGCCGGCCGAGTCGAAATTCTGCGACTTGTGAACGGCGCGGTTCACCCCGATTTCGTGCCGGGAACTCAAACCGCCATCCACTTGCCCGGCCTTCTGAGCTTCGCCTCGGTGAGCATCCGCGGCAAAGACGTCTACCGAGTTCGCCCTGAGGAAGGGCTCGGCCTATGTCGACACATTGCCGGGCAAGAGAAGCCGGCGGTGCTCTGTGCGGCGGCTTCCGTTTGTCCGCCTGTCCTGACTCGCGAGCACGCTATCTACGGCGGCCTCAATGGAAAGCTTTACGTCGTGCCGCTGGCCGGAGGGGAGGCGTCGTCATACGCGACGGCCCGTGGCGCGCCGATCACGGCGCCAGTGGCGGTGGCCGACGGGCGGATTTACGTCTCTTGCGAGGATGGCTATCTCTATATCTTCGGTCCCGACGGAAAGGCGCCATTGCCGGAGAAGGATCTAGAAGTAACGAAGATTCGCAGTCCACTCATCGGACCGTTCGCCGACGCGAAGTTCGACTGGTACACGAACTACGGAGACTTCGGGGGGACCAACGCCAACGTCCAGGGGCTTAAACCGCCGCTTCGGATGCGCTGGGCTCGCCGGCTGGAAGGGACCGTGAAACATCTGCCGGTCTGCGGCGGCGGCCGGCTTTACACGCATACGGCGGAAGGTCAGATCATTGCGGTGGAACAGGACACCGGGCGGCTCCTGTGGCGACGGCACTTTCCCGATGTCTATCTGTCGTTCACGTCTCCGCTGTACGTTCGCGGAATGCTCCTGGTGCCTCAAGCCGGGATCAAGCAGTCACGGATGCGCTGCCTCGATGCGGCCACGGGGAAGCTCCTGTGGGAGGCACCTTTCACCGGTTCGCCGAGTTGGAGCCGGCAATTCCCGCCGATCGTGCACGGCAACATCGCCATCTACGCCTCCGGCTCGGGCCAATACGCTCCCCAAGGGACCGAGAAGCCCTTTACCTTCAAGGGGACACCCCTAGTTGCGCCGGACAACGCCGAGGTCATGAGCTGGATTTATTCCAACGACAATCCCTACTATCCCAAAGATAATCGCCCGCTGCTGTGGGCTTGGAACCTCGAGACCGGAAAGGTTGTTTGGGAAAAGGACTTTTCCGAGTACGGGCGCGGAGGCAATGACTGCGGGATCTGTCTGCTGGACGGAAAGCTTTTCTATTCGACCTTCTTCGGCTACTCCGCCAGCCAGCGGGCGCGGCGCGGGCTGCCGCCGGAAAACAACGGTTTGACCGCCTGCCTGGAACCTGACACCGGCCAGGTCGTCTGGCTCACGAACAAGTATTACGTGACCGCCAAATGCACACTGAGCGGCCGCGACGGGCGCATTTACATCGGTGGGTACAATCCAGCTCGCGAGGATACCAAGGACCATTTCGTCTGGTGTCTGGATGCCAAAGATGGTTCGCTGGTCTGGCAGTCGGATGTGGTGACGTCCGCGTTGAACGTCGTCACCGTGGGTGAGCGATTCATCTTCTCGAACGCCCTGCGCGGCCGCGGGAACGTCTTCGACCGGCAGACCGGCAAGGTCGTCGGCAGCATCGGCCACAACTATGCATGCTGCCGGTTCACGCTTTCGGAGCCCTACGTTCTCGGTGCCAACATGGATATGATCGACCTCTCCGACAACGGCAAATTGGTCTCGACGGGGCCAGCGATCGATTCGCGAGAGTGCCTGGGAGCCGTCGTTTCCAATGGCCGAATCTTCTACACATCGCAGGCTAGCGGTTTCGTCGTGTCGCAAACATTCGGCGAGGAATCGAAGAAGCTGCCGGCGGTCTGGGAACGGCCGTAATCCGGAAGTGCCAGACTGGCGATGTTTGTGAGAACACTTCGATTGAGCTAGGATGATCTGGGGAGTTCTAATTGACCATGGCTTCGATGCCGATATCACCAAATCAGGAATCGCCGAACGTTGACAGCTGGGGAACGCCACTCATTCGCGTTCGGTTCAACGAGTCGTTCGATGATCTGGTAGAACTAAACCCTGATCTTCGCATCGAGCAGACATCCAGCGGCGAGGTTGTTTTCATGTCTCCCACCGGAGGCGAAAGCGGCTATCGAAACACGAAAATCACCATACAACTTGGCTTGTGGTCCGAGTCCTATGGTGGACGGTCCTTTGATTCCTCGACATTGTTTCATTTGCCCGACGGCGCCAAGCGTTCACCCGACGCCTCTTGGGTCAGCCTTGCACGTTGGCTATCGCTGTCGCCCGCGGAACGGAAGAGCTTTCCCCCACTGTGCCCGGATTTTATCGTTGAGCTGCGATCCGAATCAGATCGCTTGGTCGACCTCCAAGAGAAAATGGAAGAGTACATGAAGAATGGAGCTCAGCTTGGCTGGTTGATTGATCCGCTCCTCCGGCAGGCCCACGTCTACAAACCGGGCCAAGAGCCCGAAGTCCAAGTTGCGCCAGATTCTCTATCTGGTGGAGGTATTTTACCTGGCTTTGTTCTTGACCTACGCGCCATTTGGGTTGAAAGCTGAAATCAAAGAGCGCATTTCCACGACCACCAGCATTCGCACGCAACCGGGTAACCACCTACAATCAGTGCCTGAATTGGATGGGTGGGTGGTTCTTGAATCGAAAGCTTCTCTCAAGAGGTCCAACTGGTGGCGAGCTCGATTTCGGGTTGGGAGCGTGTGGCGATGGCGATTCAAGAAGTTCGCGATCGATTGTTACGTTCAACGGCCGCCTTGGAGGCTGGACAAGTGCCGTATGCGGTTGTCGGCGGGAACGCCGTGGCCGAATGGGTGGGTCGGATCGACAAAGCGGCAGTTCGCTTTACGCAGGACGTCGATGTGCTGATCCGTCGCAGCGACCTGCCGCGAGCGATTGAGGTGCTGCGCCAAGCGGGCTTTGTTTACGGCACGTCATTTGGCGTGACATTCTTTCTAGATGGCCCCAACGCGAATCCGCGCGACGCCGTGCACCTGGTCTTCAGCGGTGAAAAAGTCAAAGAACAAGATGCATTCCCTGCTCCGGACGTTTCCGAGGTGGATAGCGCCGAGCAATTCAAGATTGTTTCGCTCGAAGGTTTGGTGAGGATGAAGCTCAGTGCATTCCGAAGGAAGGATCAAGTTCATCTCTTGGATATGCTCGGTGTCGGGTTAATCGACTCTACGTGGCTGCCGCGCCTACCGTCACCGTTGGCGGAACGGCTGCAAGAATTGATCGATAACCCCGATTGACTCAGTTAGCACCGGTGCAGCTTTGTCATTTCCGCGGGACCACGGTTAACTGGTCCTCAGTAATGATCAACGTGTCGTCCGCCATTTTGCCGGTGGCGCGAAACTTGAGCGTCAACGATTCCGTCGGGGGAGTGTAATTGCCCAGACGGACCGAGACATCCGTTTGGCCGGCGGCGATCGTGATCGGTTCGACCGTGATGCCACTCTGCGGCGGCGGAGCCAGCAGTTCCAATTGCATGGGCCCGGCGAAATTGCTGGTCCGCTCGATACGGAAACGACACGTCAACTCTTCTCCGGGTCCCATGACAAGCTCTTCATCCATTGCCTTTAACTTGACCACCGGCGGCAGCGTCCGGAGCATATTGCGTTTCTCTGAAAGGACCAGCACCCCCTGAACGCGCCGGTGCTTGTCGGTAAACGTGGCGTGGCCTTGGCAATACAGTTGTGACTGCGACTGCACGTTGATGTGCATCGTTTCGGGCAGATAGATCGGCAGTCGGACTTGGGTCTGGCCCGGCGGGATCACGACTTCGCGCATCTCGATTCCATCCAGATCACGATTCTGGCGATCGCCGATCTGCAGCGTAATCGGACCGTCGAACCCTTCTAGACGCTCCACCTCCATCAAGTACGGATAGACCGATCCGCGATGGGCGTACAAATAGGCCTCGTTGCAGAACAGGCGAAACATCGGCTTATGTTGCACGATCAAGTGCAGGCTATCGAGCGTTGGCGGGCCGATTCCGATTCCTTCGCTGTCGACTCCCAGGTGACGGGCACGAGCCAGGTGATCGACTGATCGGCTCTCGATCGTGGCCCGGCCGCTGACCTGCAGGGTGTAGCAGGCTGCCGCCGTTTCGTCGGATGCCTTGATGGTCAACGTGATTTTGGAAGCACTGGCTGGGATCTGTTGCCCGTCGACTTTTACAGTTTCCGGCAGGCCGCTCCACTGCAAGTCGATCGGTCCGTCGAACCCTCCCAAGCGCCGGGCTGTAACGTCGACCGTTGTGCTGGCACCTTGGAGGACATTGACGCAGTCGGAGGCCAACGACAATTCGAAGTCGGACCGCGGTGAGCGAATCGATAGACGATAGATAAAGTCGTCTCCCCCGGCCGTGCCGAATTGGAGATCTCGGACACGTACGCGATAGCGGCCTTCTGCGGGCGATTGCCATTCGATGCGACAGATGCCATCGGACGCTTCCACGCTGCGTGCTTGAGCAAGTTGTTTCCCGTCGTCCGCGGTCAGCAATAACGTGGGGCAGGCTGGAGAACCGAGCGGCGGAATGCACTCGACCGTTACCCGCTCGTCTTTGCCCGCTGCAAACACAAACCAGTCCTCATCGCTCGGCAACGCGAATCGACCGTGGATGGTCACTGGCCTGGACAGGTCCATCGCGGCACTGCGCTCGTTGGGTTCCCGTTCAACGAAGTTGGAGAATTCGTCGACTGCAAACGAAACACTGTTCGCGAATTCCGCATCACGGTACTCGAACCACTGGTCGTCTGCGGGCGGAAACTTGACTTTCCGGTGACTGACTTGCGAGTGCTCGCCGCCGGACATCACGCACAACTCTGTCTCCTGTTCAGTTCCCGCCTGGCCTCCTGAAGGAAAGGCCAATCGCACATATACCGACGTCGTGAGAGTGATCCGATAGACGTGAGCGGGGCTGCCGTGAACACTGACATTGGCTACGCGCAGAAAGTACGGCTCGGACGAGTCGGAGCGAAATGCCAGCACGGGATCGCTCCCAACATGCCGACGTTCCGCGGCCACGTGCCGGCCGTGTTGATCCAGAATCTCGACGACTGGATCTAGCCGAGAGCCCAGTCGCCCGGCCATTACTTCGCACACCACCACGCTGCCTGGCGCGACCGAAAAGCGAAAATAGTCCGTATCGCGCTCGCCACTGATTTGTCCGTTCAGCGTCACCGGCAACGAAATTCGCTCAGCTCGGGCGGGGGACGAATTGGACTCGCGCTCGATCACCTCCGGCAAATCACCTACAACAAACGGGCGCGAACCGGTGCCACCCTGAGCCGAACTCAACCACCAGGTGACAGGGCCTAGCGGCGCGTCCGCGGCGATCTCGATCTGTGATTCCCATTGCCGCGGATAGGTAATCGGGATTTCAGTGGGGGACCGTCGCGGTGACGGTTCGCCGTCGTCGGCAAGTTTTGGTCCGAGCACGTCCGGCGCGTGGACCCCCAAGCCATTGATGTAAAAATTTGTTCCCGCCGGCAAGCACTCGGCGCCAATGCGCACAGGAACCGTGGTGCCCTGTTGACCGCCCGCGGGAAAGATGTGGGTACTGGATGACGAGTACCCAGGTCTCGGCTGGGCCATTGTCTGAGGGGTAAACAGCGATGAGCTCAGTACAACCAACAACGCTCCAACTGGTGGCTTGAACGATATTGATTTCATCGCGTGATCCTTGGCAGTTGGTTTCCCATATTGTTGTCCGGCCAGGTGATGTTTTTTACGCGCAATCCCTGGGAGGGCGAGGCTCCCCTCGAG
>CAZFLF010000253.1:0-8172 GCA_964519825.1 uncultured Pirellulaceae bacterium
GGGTCGAGCGATGTTACGCGCGACGGGAGAACTCAACACCCTACGAGCCGGCGACCGTCTTCAAGTGCTCGCTCAACTTTCTTCTCCTGGGGCGCAACTCAATCCCGGCGAACCCGACTTTGTCCAGTATGAACGGGCAGAGCGGAGATTGTGCCGCCTGAACGTCGAATCGCCTGAGTGCATTCGCGTGTTGGCACGAGGAAGTCGCGGCAGGTTGACTTACTGGCTCAACTCTATCCGCGATCATTGTGACTCGAATTTGTGGCGGCATGTAAACCGCTCCCGCGCGGGACTCGCCTCGGCGGTCTTGCTCGGTACACGAGAACAGATTGATCGCCATCGCAATGAAGATTTCATGACGACCGGGACCGTGCACTTGCTCTCGATCTCGGGCCTCCACGTCGGAATCTTGGCCTACGGTTTTTGGATTGTCGCACGGTGCGGTTGGTTATCGCGGAAGAAGACCCTCATCGCAGCGATCGTGTTCGTGGTGTTATACGCTCTGTTGACCGATGCGCAGCCGCCGGTGGTTCGAGCATCGGTGCTCGTCACGGTGATGTGCGCTGCCAGGTTCCTCGGTCGTCAGGCCTTCAACTTCAACACACTCGCGGCCGCTGGAATCGTGGTCATCAGCTTGAATCCGTCAGCCTTCTTTCAAGCAGGAACGCAATTGTCGTTCATGGCGGTGGCGACGATGGCGTGTGTGCCATTCATGACGGGACCACAGCAGCTCACCGATCCGCTGACGCGCTTGATCGCGGAAACCAGACCGTGGCCTGTCCGAGCTGTGCGAAGATTCTGGTCGGCAGTTCGGCGAGCGACGGGACTGTCGGCTGCCATTTGGCTGGTTGCCTTGCCGCTGGTGATGTACCGCTTCCACCTGGTGTCCCCAGTGGCAATCGTATTGAACCCCATCGTTTGTCTGCCGATGTCCGTCGCGTTGTTCGCCGGATTCGGTGTGATGGTGTTGGGTGGGATTGCGCCGCCATTGGCCGACGTATGTGGCTGGGTGTGCGATGTGAGTTTGTGGAGCATGGAATTGTGCATTCAGTGGGCACTGGCGTGGCGTGGCAATCATTGGTGGTTACCCGCGCCACCGCTGTGGTGGGTGCTCGCCTTCTACTGTACCGCGGCGACGTGGCTCATGTGGCCGCACATCCGCCCCGCACGCCGTTGGATCGGCGCGCTCGCGATGGCCTGGTTTGCGCTGGGCTGGTGGGTCACCAGCGGACCGGCGGCGAGAGCGCAATGGCGCGAGTCCGCGGAACTGTCTTGCAGCTTTGTCGCGGTCGGGCACGGCACCAGTGTCCTACTCGAACTTCCCGGCGGGGAGACGCTGCTGTATGACGCCGGCCGACTGGGAACAGCCAGCGCAGGGGCGCGCGCGATTTCGTCGGTACTCTGGTCCCGTGGGATTACACATCTCGATGCTTTGGTGATTTCGCACGCCGACACTGATCACTTTAACGCGATTCCCGATTTGCTCGCGAGATTCTCCGTGGGAGTAGTGTATGTCTCCCCGGTCATGTTCCGGCACGAGCCGGCCGCCGTGGCGGCGTTACGTGAGAGTATCCGCTTGCACAGTATTCCCGTGCGCGAGCTATCTGCCGGAGACCGCCTGCGCTCTCGCGATAGCACTCAACTCACCGTGTTGCATCCTCCCGAATTCGGTGTCCTTGGGTCGGATAACGCCAATAGCATCGTACTGCTGGTCGAGTATGACGGACGTCGAATCTTACTCCCCGGCGACCTTGAATCCCCCGGGCTCGACGAACTGCTGGCCGAACCCCAACTCGACTGCGACGTGATCATGGCCCCACATCACGGCTCATCGCGGAGCAATCCAATCGGATTCGCCCAGTGGTCTTCGCCGGAATACGTCGTCATCAGCGGCGGGCTCAGTCGCGATGCCACTCCAGTCAAGTCGGCATATGAATCAGCCGGTGGGCAGGTCTATCACACCGCCGAGCTTGGTGCCGTTCAAGTGTCCATTCGCAACGGTCAGTGTCGCGTAACGACCTATTGCGGTGGAGATGATCGACGGCGGGAGTTACCCCACGTCAACCAGCAAGTTCCCTTTGGGAAGAAATGACTTCCAGCTCTCGTATTTCGGATTCCCCAGTTTCAGCGTCAGCAGCGGGTTATGACTGGGGCGCGCGGGGAGATTGGCCAGTTTCATCCGCGCTTCTTGGGGCGTCCGTCCCCCTTTCTTCGTGTTGCACTTTACGCACGAGGCCACCACGTTTTCCCAGGAGGTCTCGCCACCGCGACTGCGCGGCAACACGTGGTCGAGGCTCAGCTGATTTGCCGGCAATACCTGGCCACAATACTGACAACGATGATCGTCGCGTGCGAACAGGTTTCTGCGATTCAGCCGCAAGGTCATGGCGTGCTGGCGGTCGAAGCGGGTGAGACGAACAATGCGCGGCACTTGAATATCAAAATTTACGGCTCGCACCCAATCATCATGCGGATTACGGCATTCCATCCGCATTCGGCTCAGCTCACACCAGCTCGTGAAGTCGTAATTGTTGAACTGTCCATCCTCAATGTCGATAACCTCAGCGACCTCGCGAAATAGCAAGACAAATGAGTGCCTCGCCGTAATGACGCGCACCGCTTGGAAGTGTCGGTTCAATACGAGGACGCTTGCGTGTAGCGCACGTCCTCGGTCCTCCGGGCCCATATCCGAGTCTCCGGGTATTTTTAATGCCGCGGGACACTTTGTCTCTCAAATCCGACCACGTGGAACAAAATCCAGCGACGCGGCACAGTCCACGCAGCCGGAACACGGCTACCAATCTTGTTAAAACGCCAAAACATTCTAGCCAGGGTGAATCCGCGCGGCCAGCCAAACCGGGCAACGCGGCCGGATAATTGTGTGCAGAGCAAATTTTTCCGTGCCGGTCGACTTGCCCCGCCGGGACTCAGCCCGTTAGGATGGGCTTGGAAACAGCGCAGAGGGTTGTCGTCAGTTTCTGAACCAGTTGTCGGTTGGGTGAAAGGCCACGGAATGATTCAATACTGCTGTGACCGTTGCAAACGTTCGATGGAGGCAGGCGATGACCTGCGCTACGTCGTGCGGATTGAAATCGAAGCGAAGTTCGACGTGCTTGGCGAGGAGCCGGACGACGACCGCGACCACCTGTTGGAATTGCATGAAATTCTCGAGCGGCTTGACGACGATGCGGATGATCAACCTCCTATCGACGACGATGTCTACCGCAAGCAACGCTTCGATCTTTGCCCGGATTGCTATCGCAAATTCATCAAGAATCCACTCGGTCGGGAATTCGCCAGTCCGCTCGGATTCAGTAAGAACTAAGCCGGGACGTCTGTCGTCCCCTTGCTTGCCAAATATGGTTGCTCGTTAAGTGCGGCGCCCCAATCGAGGCATTTGCGCCGCCGTGCGCTTTTCTCAATTCTTGTGTTCTTCGCCAAACGGATTCCGTCCGCCAGGCATCCACTTGATCATGGCTAAGCCCAGCAAGTAGAGAGCTAGCAACGGAACGGCCATCAGCAGCATGCTGGTCGGATCGGGTGATGGGGTCAGCACCATGGCCACGACAAAGATCAGCAGAACGGCGATCCGCCATTTCTTTAGGAACACTTCGTACGGAATTAATCCCAGCCGATTCAAGAAGAACATGACCAGCGGCAATTGGAACGAAATGCCGAAACCCAAGGGGAGTAGCAATACAAAGTTGATAATGCTGCTGATGCGCATTTCCGGAGCGATGTTCAGTTCACGGTTGTAGCCGAACAGGAAATCGAGCACGGGTCGAAAGACAAAGGCAAACGCCAAAGAGATGCCCCCGAAGAACAGCAGCAGGCTCAACGGCATATAGATGTAGACGTAACGCCGTTCGTGATGGTACAGCCCCGCCGCGACAAACAGCCAGACTTGATAGAAAATGTACGGCGACGCCAAAACGGCTCCTACGACGAGCGACGCCTTCAGATAAATCATGAAGGTTTCCCACGGATCCAAGGCTTGGATTTTGGCTTGTGCTTCGCGCCAGATGCGAGTCTTCACGAAATTCATTGTGGGGAGTGGCAGTTCCGTTTCGAATACCGCTGCGACGCTCTGATTGCCTGTGGTTTCCGCTGTTCCGGAAGTTTCGGATGCTTCTCCTGTTTCCACTGTTTCGGCTGTAGCGCCTTGGCTATCCGCCGGTGCCGGGACCTTGTTCCACCGTGCGATTTGCTCGCGCTCGATGTACACCTCTTCGACGATCAATACTCGTTCGTCGAGCATTCGGTACATGTCGTCGTTCACCTTGTCGCCGTATTTTGCTTGCAACTCCTCTTTAGCCGCCGTGACCATGTATCGCTGGAGTGCTTCGATCACCGGCGTTTCGATAAATCGGACGACGTGCTTCGAGACAAAGAAGCCGAAGATGCTACAAAGCAGCAGTGCCGCCACAGCCTTGGTGAGGCAGATGCGCAATTCCTCCAGATGTTCGCCGAAAGTCATCGTGGACTTAGTAAACAGGTCGTTGTCGGAGCGTTTCGCCATGATTGCACTCGATGATCAATAGTTGGAATTTGTGAGTCCAGCGCGCCCAGACTGGATCGGACCGCGATGCGGGCGGCACCAATGCAGACCGGTGGGGGACATTAACAAACGGGGAAACTTACGGTAGGAAGCTGCCGTAACAGCGGAGAGGTCGGGAGGTGGGGTTGTCCAATATGGGGTATTCCCGACCCCCACAGACTAACACGCGGTCCAGCGTCCGGCAACTCAGCCAGCGCGAGTTTGCGGAGTCGGCTTGGCAAGGCGAGTCTGACGGCTATACCCTGTGCGAACTCAAACTTCTCATTCCCAGGCCCCGCCTGAGCACTGGGAA
Source organism: uncultured Pirellulaceae bacterium (assembly GCA_964519825.1). Taxonomy (GTDB): domain Bacteria; phylum Planctomycetota; class Planctomycetia; order Pirellulales; family Pirellulaceae; genus CAZFLF01. Next base: position 4,851 of record CAZFLF010000253.1, read on the forward strand.
TTGATTTCGCAATCGTGGCGGTGTGCGGCCTCGCGTGTGACTTGCCAGACTTGCTGCAAGGAGTCCCAGTGCAACGACTACCCCCGCTGCGATTCCAGCCGTTGTTACGTCGCTACTTGTGGGGCGGTCGACGCCTGGAGACGATGCTCGGTAAACGGCTCGGTGAGGAACCCGACTACGCGGAAAGCTGGGAAATCGTCGATCATGGTACTGAACAAAGTGTCGTGTCTGGCGGTCCGATGGCTGGAGCGACGCTCGCTGAACTGTTGCAAACACACGGTTCTGCGTTAATTGGCCGGCATGCCCCGCTCGCACACTTTCCGCTGTTGTTCAAATTCTTGGATGCGAACCAGAAACTCTCGGTTCAGGTGCACCCCAATGACGAACAGGCGGCCAGCTTGCAGCCACCCGATCTCGGCAAGACGGAAGCTTGGGTGATCCTTCACGCCGATCCCGGCAGTGTTATTTACGCCGGCCTGAAGCGCGGCTTCGATCGGGCGGCCTTCGAACGGGAAGTCCGGCGCGGCACGGCGGAATTGTGTTTGCATCGATTCGAACCACAGGCTGGGGATTGCGTGTTCATTCCGGCCGGTGTCGTTCACGCATTGGGCGCGGGGCTACTCGTGGCAGAGATCCAACAGTCGAGCGATACCACGTATCGTCTCTTCGATTGGAATCGCGTCGGTACGGATGGTCGCCCGCGCGCCTTGCATATCGAGCAGGGTTTGGCGGCCGTCGACTTCCAATACGGGCCCGTGTCGGTCCAAACTCCAATCTCCACTTCCCGTCCGTTCGTTGAACGTCTGATAGGTTGCGACAAGTTTGTACTGGACCGCTGGCGATGGCAGGCCGACCAGTCAATTGGCGGCGATGACCGTTGCCACATTCTGGTCGTGCTGGAAGGAACGCTGCAGGTGGAAGGGGACCCCTCGCCCCTGCCGCTACGATCCGGTCAAACGTCGCTGTTACCCGCGTCCGCCGGTGAAACAAAATTGGTAGCGATCGAACCGTCGGTCATGTTGGATATTTATTTGCCGTAGTCGGGCAGGCCGACACCAATCGGTGACACGCTATTTGTCGCGGGAACGCTCTCATTGGTTGCTGGTCGTCCTTTAGCCAAGCGTTGCAATCGCGCTGCCGTCGCCGCAAATCTTCTGTGGACGAATCAATCCACCCGCAAATCATCGCGTGGTCTTCAAGTCACTCTCCTGGGCGGTCGATTCAGTGCGATAGCTGTTGAAAACTGGGTTGGTGGCATTTTGATAGCTTCCGTATAGTACGCAACCAATCGGCACGGAAGGATTCGTCCTCCGGCACCGAACCGACGAATGCCACGCGCTCAGGAGTCTAACGGCAATCCGCCTTGTTCTCTGGTTCGAGCGACCCTTCATTCGGAACGCGCCGCATGTCCTCTCGCATGATCATTGTCACGTGCATTCTCCTGGCCATCGGCGTCGTTGGCTGTGGATGGAATCGCCCGTTCGAAGGCCGGGCAGGGACGTTGGATCAGCAACGATTCAGCGCCTCGATTCACGATCCCTACTCGGATAACGATGCCGGACCAGAAGTTGTCGGGGGTCGCCCGCGCGAGTTCACGAAGCCCCGTTCCGAACCGACGCGCAGTCGCGGGTGGAGCAACTGGTTTCTTGGCCAATAGGCCGTCCTAGTTGCCTGAAACCTGGGCAATTGCAATGCTGGCCGAGACGCAGCTTGGTTCCGTTAGCTTGACAGGCAGCGACTGGCAAGTATTAATTTGTGCTGACAGAACCCTTGAGGTTCCCCGCCTTGCGACGTTTCGCCTCCGTTTCGGCTCACGTCGCAACCATTCCCTACCCTTTTTCACTAGCTACGGAGGTTTGGATGAAGCGTATCGCGTTGTTGTTTGTAGCGTGTCTGGTCGCTTTGGTGTTCAACATGTTGGTCACAGGAACCGCGTCGGCGCGACCCGAATACAAGGCACGGCTGGATGAGGCTACCAAGAATTCCAAATTTGTGGACGTTCTCAAAGAGCATAAATGCAATGTCTGTCACTACGGCAAGACCAAAAAGAATCGCAATGATTTTGGCAAAGCGGTCAACAAGACCATGAATGAAGAGGCGTTTAAGTCGATGAAAGAAGACAAGGAAAAGTTGACCAAAAAGATCGACGAAGCCTTAAAGACGGCGATGAAAGAAAAGGCACCGGGTGGCAAGACCTTCGGCGAATTAATTGAGGCTGGGCAACTGCCGGCTAAGAATCCTGAGTAGTCGCGACTCACGATGATATTTTCGGGGAAAGCCGAGCCAATCGCTCGGCTCTCTTCGTTTCTTGGCATTTATTTTTCACCCGAATACCTATTTCACCCGAATATCCACGCGACTCGTAAATGATTCGCCAGGTACCAAAACGCGCAAGCCAGCATCGATTCCGCGGGCCGTCAACTCGAAGCAGCCGGGCGCACACGTGTAGGGTTCGATGCAAATTGCTTCCCGATGCGCCGGCGTGTACACGACACATTCACGGAACGAACTGTCGAACGACTGCTCGACCGTGACATGACTTGATGGGTCGTGAACGCTGGATCGGATCCAATCTCCATCCTTCAGCAGCCCGGCAAAGACATTGTCGAATTGAAGATTGCGAAACGGTTGCCCCTGTTGCAAGGCGGCAGCGTTGGCGACCGTGGATCGAGCGCCGGTCGTCAGCATGTCGCGCAACTCCCATTGCTCAGTCACGGGGAGTTTCACAACGCAGGCATCGCCACTCGGGCCGCCGAGCGGGACGCGAAAATAGGGATGCGTTCCCAGCCCGCATGGCAGTGGCCGGGTATCGGGATTGTCGACCTTGATGATGCTGGTCAGAGTTTCCCTCTGGAGTTCGTACGAGACCCGGATGCGGAAATCAGCCGGCCACGCCGCGAGCAGTGTTGGATCATCGCGCGACGCCTGAAACTCGCCAACGACGCGATGCTTCGCTTGTTCGACGACCCGCCACGTCCGATTCAAAACGAAACCGTGGATCGCATTGCCGCGTCCGTCTCCTTCCCGCAAGGGAAACTCGCGGTTATCCCAATGGAGCACAGTCCCATGGATCCGCCCGGGAAAGGGAAAAAGGAGCGGAATCCCGCTCCCCGACGGCCGCGCCGTTCCAGCAGCAAAATCGGAGGCGGACCACAGGATTTGGATTGGCTGGCCCTGACGGTGGACCTGAAGGTCGAAACAATTGAAACCCAACCCAACGGCGATACGGGCCGTGGCAGGTGATTCTGGATCCTGTAACGTGACGCTCTCGATCGGCATCTTGATTCCTCCAGGATGGCGCTGGCCCAATGGCACTTACTTT
>CAZFLF010000254.1:0-8171 GCA_964519825.1 uncultured Pirellulaceae bacterium
CGCTCAGCTCCATCAGCTCCTTGTCCTGTGGCGTCTCGGTGACCATAACAGTTTGATTCTGGTCAATGTTCAAAAATGAACCGTCGGCGAGCCGAGCTCCGTCCTGCCAGCCCGTGTTGATGCCAGTGTGGTAATCCCCACAGTGGATCGTCGTCACCGTAATTCCCTTGGATGCGGCAAGACTACACGCCTCCCTGGCATCCTTCGGTCCTTGCGTGAACGGCTCGTTACCGGCGATGAAGATGCAGCGCAAATCGCGCGAGGAATCGCTCCACGCCAAGGTGCGAGCGGCCTGATCGATTACCCAACCACAGAATTCACTTCCACCGTTCGTCCGCAGCGCGAACAGTTCTTGCGAGACCTTATCCAGGTCCTCCGTGAACGGCACGATCAGCCGCGTATAGCCTTCGGTGGCGGGTAAGCCGTCGTTGCCGTACTCGAACAGCGCTACCTCTAGTTGCGGTCGCCGACCGCCGTGACTGGCTTTGGAAAACTCCGTCACCATGCGCCACAACTGAGCTCGCGCCTGGTTGATGAGCCCTTCCATGCTGCCGCTGGTATCCAACAACACGGCAACCTGGATCTTAGGTGGCTTCCCCTTCGCGGGCGGCTTGGCGACTCCCACCGAAGCTCCCGATACCAATACAACGACCAGGAACAAAGCCGCAATCATCGACCGAACGTAGAACGATCTGCGTGACATGGCCAACTCCTTCTGCGTGAAAAAATGCCCGGGACGCCACAACGCGTCCTCGACCAACGAATCGTATCCGTTGGAAAGGCATCCAGGCGTAACAGCCATGTAACGACCTGTCTCGTCTAGGAGGCATTACCGTTCAACAAGCAACTCGAAGGTTGCCGCTTCTGGGCAGATTTGACGGAATGCCAGGGCCAGCTGGTGTGACCACTGCGCGAGTTCTTCCGTTGATACGCTCGCCGATGGAGCATACAAGACCGCCAGCACATCGTGGTCGGATTCGCTGACTTTGCCGATCATCGAGTCTTTGATCGGTGTGCCGAGCGGCCGTGTCGGCTGGTCGTCCGCGGCGCAAACACAAATCAGCCCCTCCACGTCGAGTTCCTGTCCGGACCGATTGAAGACGAATTGCTCTCCTGGTTGTCCGTAACGAACGACCGCCTGAGAACCGACGCGGTCGGCGGCAAGTAGCGAGATAGGCAGACCGCTTTCTAGGGATATGACATTCAATGCATCAACGGCATTCAGGATTACCGGAAGCGCTCCGGTTTCCGCAGCGGTGCGAAACAGGTACTCCTGAGCTGGTTTGTTGCGCCCGGCAGGTTTGAAGCCACCGGCGCGCAGCATCGCCCGCACTGCCTCGCGGCGTTGCTCGCCACCGCTCATTCCGTTTTGCACAACTGCTGAGATTTTGGCGGCACACCATTCGCGAAACGATGATTGCGCTGGGGCGATGGTCATGTGGTGCGCCACCACGATCCCCAGTCTCAATCCTTCTACGTTTCCGGCGATGGTCACTTTGACCGGCGATGTATTCGGCGCTTTCGACGGTGCATCCATCGTTGTTCCCATTTGGACGGAGAGACCGGAAATCCGATTCCCATGTCCGGCAGTCTCACAGTTCGAGATACTCTTCGAGCGCTTCCCGCATCACCGCGGCATTGGGATCCTCGCCGGTCCAGATTTTGAAAGCGATTACGCCTTGATTGACCAGCATGCCGAGACCGTCGAGCGTCCGGCATCCGCGTTCTGCCGCGTCGCGGAGGAACGGCGTTTGGGGCGGGTTGAAGATCACGTCCGCGACCACCATTTCCGGTCGCAACGATGTTGCGTCAATTGGCACGCGCGCGTGGGCGTCGCCGAGTCCAATCGAGGTGGCATTGATGACGATGTTCGCGCCGTCGTCGATCACGTGTTGCCCCTGCCAGAGGACGTACTTCGTCGGAACCTTGACGCGACTATTAAGAAGTTCCGCCAATTCCTGACCATGCGATTCGCTGCGATTCACAATGGACAACTGTGCCACTCCGGACAATCCCAGTTCGACGGCGATCGCCCGCGCCGCACCGCCGGCGCCTAGCACGACGACGTTCTTCCCCTTCGGATCCGCTAACGTGCGTAGGGACTGTACAAATCCTTTGCCGTCGGTGTTCTCGCCGATCAGCTTTCCGTCGACGTTGTGTACGCAATTGACGGCGCCCATCAACTCGGCGGCCTGGCTCAAGCCATCAAGCAGCGGGATCACGGCGACTTTGTGCGGGATCGTGAAATTGCCACCGCGAAATCCCATCGCCTTCATCCCGCGGACGGCATCCGCGAGCAGTTCCGGCGGCACTTCCAGCGTCAGATAGCGCCAGTCCAGCCCTTCCGCTTCGAAAGCTCTCTCCATCATGAACTGCGTGGGATTGCCCGCGATCGGCTGCCCCATGCAGCAAACGATTTCTTGCAACGCTGCGTGTGACACGGATACACTTCCTCTCTCGATTCCGCCATCAAAGACAAGATTGTGAGGGGGCGGCGCCTGGTCCGCAACTCCGCACGGGACGATTACGCATCAATGCACTAGGAACGCGAACGAGCGCCATCACGGGCGCGCGACGCACGCAAGTGGCCGACAGCCCAACTGGCGACGACTCCCACCATACCTAGCGCGAGGACGGCGATGCGAAAGAACCATTGTCTCTGGTTGACCGGCGGACCTTGCATGATCAAGAACAATCCGAGCAACAGCACGATCCACGCCAGCGTTCCGGCCCAACCGGCACCGGGATTCACCGTTCCCGGCGGAGGTGGATTCGCGGTGCTCGCCGCCAGCCGTTGCAACTCGTGGTCCGTGAGTTGGACAAAGACGCCGCGTTCGCATTGAAATTTGAAGGCAACTCCAAATACGAACTCAAGTGGATTCTTGGCCAGCCACCAATACTCGCGAAACGACAGTTTCTTCGTCGCCGTGCTGAAATAGACGTCGTGAGTGACAGGCACGGACTGCAGCTGGGGCGAAGCATAGGGATTCACGGAGGGCATGTTCATGCGCAGAAGTACACCCAGGCGGTTGCTCTGAAAGCGTGGCGCATTTGCCCATGATTTGCAATGCACTCAAGATTGCGAAACACGGAACTAGAACAGGGCGATTCTCTTCGAGGTATCTCGACCGGTTTCGATACGCACCGTGGCGGGTGCGTCGGAATTCGGATCAGCCGGATCCGTCGAGTCGCCGTTGGCGAGGACGCCATCTGGCGGATCATCCGGTTTGCGTCGAACCTTGAAGACCCGGCCGAGTGGACTGGCGAGCAGCGCCGGGAAAAAGACGAGTTCGGCAACCACGCCCGCAAACAGGATCGCCAGCATCAGGTAACCGAATCGTTGAGTTGGCGTGAACGTGCTGAATGCGAAGATGGACAGACCCAACCCGCTGATCGTGGCCGCTTGAAAGGTCGGAGTCGCGCAGCGTTTATAGGCGCCTAGAATCGCCAGTTTCCGGTCACCGGTCCGTTCCAGTTCCTCGCGAAACCACGTCAAATAGTGAATCGTATCGTCGACTGCCACTCCGAGTGCAATGCTGGCCGTCATCATCGAACCGATATCCACCCGAATCCCCAGCCACCCCATCGCGCCAAAAATCAACAACACCGGCATTGCGTTGGGAAGCATGGCCACCAAACCCGGACCGACACCGCGTGCTACCAGGATCATGAGCGGGGTGATGGTGAGAAACGACCAAATGGTGCTGTTGATAAGGCTGCTCAGCAGCGTGCGTTGAGCCTTGTACACAATTGGAACAACGCCGGTATAGACCGCCGACGTTGTGGCATGAGGCGTTCGCGAGGTGACTTGCTCGTCAGGAGACGCTGCTGCCGCCAAGGCTTTGGACAGCATCGATTTGCCGTCGATCATCTGTGTCGAATTGGCTCGCGCCAGTTCGCCGGTTGCGTGTTGAAGATTACCGAGCAACACGACGCAATCCAACCCGGCCAAACGCTCTTTCTTGAGCGTCGACTCTGGAATCCGCTCGATGCCCACCTGCGTCGCTCGCAGGGAAGTATAGAGAGTCTGCGTGAAAATGAGATCCTGATCGATTGCCAGGCTTTCGTAATGTTCGTCCGCGACTTCGGCCTCGGCGGGGACCTCTGCGACTTCCTTGGCCTTTTGGGAAGCGCGCTTCTTTGGAGTCGGCGGTGGGAATGCTGACTTGTTCAACTCGTCCGGGAGCACGAATCCAATGCGAATAGGCCGTGACTCCTGTCCGGCAACGGACTGCTTCGCTTGCCGTTCGACCGCGTTTTGGAGGACCTGATAGCGCACGTTGTAAGCAGCCAGGACCGGCTCCACGACGTCCCGCACATCCTTCACAAAAACTCCGTAATCGATCCCCTTGAAAGCCGCGACCCGGAGACTGATGCGCCACAATTCGGAGCCGTCGTCTTTGTCGATTCTGAAGAAATCCGACTTGAGTAACTCATCACGCTTTTGAGCGAGCGCTCTGTCGAACGCGAGACGTTTCACGTATTCCGACGGAAGCTTGGGAGTAAACGTGACCGCCGACATCGATTGGCCGACGACCCCGGCTCCCCCCTTCCCTTCACCCAGATAGCGGGCCACATAGTTTTGGACTTTTGCGACCGCCTCCACTCGGTCGATGGTGCTGAGCTTCGCCCGCTCGTCCTGGGCCAGTTGCGGTGCAGCGGCTGGTTCGTCCTCGATTTTTCGCAAGGACTCTGGTGAGAACTTCACCACCACTTCCATCGGAATCAGCTTGCCGAGATTCTTTTCGATCCAGGCATAGTCGTGCAGAATCTTGGCGCTGCCGTCAAACAATTCCAGCAGGTTGACCGAGGTCGTGATACGCGTCACGCCAAAACCGACGACGATGATCACCAGCGTGCATGTGGTGCCGACCGAAATGTAGTGCCGGATAATCCAACCGCCAAAGCGTTCCCAATAATTCACCAGATTAGCATCCAGCCAGGACTCCGCGCCATCCTCCCGCTTTTGCTTCTTGGAGAGATGCAGCGGCCACATCTGCAGAGCTGCCGGAACGTAGGTGAACAGCAGAATCGAGGTCCCCATCACACCCGCGGCGGCAAAGATCCCGAAATTGCGAATGGGAATGACTTCAGCGGCGTATAAGGACAGCAACCCAAGCCCCGTCGTGATATTGCACAGGACAGCCGGTTTCCACGCGTGGGCCAGCGCCCGCTCCGGCGCCCCGTGCAAACCATGTTCGTCAACCGCTTCGCGATAGTAGTTGATGATATGCACCGCGCCGGAGATGCCTAACACATAAACCAACGCTGGCATCGACATCATCACCGCGTCCGCGGAGTACCCGGTCCAACCGACGAATGCCAGTCCGAGCGCGGCACTGATCCCGCCCGTAAAGAACAAGATCACCGTAGCCCGCCAACTGCGAAACGACAGATAGGACAAGGTCAAGCCCAACACCGCGCAGAGCGAAACCAGACGAACCAGCGTGACGCTACCTTCCTCGTCGATGGCCACGTTGTCGACCGGCGGCCCACCGAGTCGCAAATCCTCTGCGGATAGGCCACAGTCTTCGGCGATCTTGTAGACCAACCCACGCTCTTTGCCCAACATGCCGCGGCTCAAAACGCGATGAAAGTCCCGTCGCCCGGCTTCGGTCACCGTGATGATCATCGCCGTCTGTTTTTCATCCGGACCGAACAGCACGCCCTTGAGCTTCGACATCGCCTCTTTGTCCGACATCATGCTCTTGCCGCTGGCATTTTGCTTGGTGAGCTCCTCCAAGACATCGGGACCGGTCACCACAGACCGGAAAAACTGTGCGCTCAATCGGCTGGGATTCTTGTAATACCACGGTCCGTCTGTCGGCCCGAACGAGGCCAATTGCTTGCCAGTCAGCGCAAAGTAACCTGAGGCCTTCTTGATTTCGCGCCAAAGAGCGGGAACTGGACCATCGTCTCCTACGAACGCAAACAGGTCGCCGTTGGGAAGGATGTAATACCACTTGCCTTCCTCCCCGCGCAGCCACTTCTCTTTCAAGCCACCCCAGTTGTAATGGTCGTCGGTGAGGGCGTAGAGACCGAGCCGATCTCCGATAAAGTCGAATGGCCGCTCAAGCCACGTGCTACCGACATCCTTCACCGGCGGCGGTGGGAACACCACGGCCTGCTTGGATGGCGGAAGTGCGGGAGCGAGCTTCCTCTTGAAGAGATGATAGGCCTCGTCAGTTTCGTCACCGGTACATCCGGGCCACGTGACGATGATAAATCGCTCACCCGCGAAGTGCCGCCAGAACCACTCAATATCACCCGTCTCTTTGAAGTGCGCCGGCAGCCAATCCTTGACATCGTTTTTCATCTGACGCAGCGCATCCTTAGCGCCACGCAGCACCAGCGGCGTGCAAAAGCAAACCATCAACAGAATCAGAAAGGAATAGCGAGCGAAAAAGGTCTTTCTCATTGGTCTATGAGTTTTCTAATGTTGTGCAAGCTACGTCAATCCCGTTTGTGTGTCGAATGCTCAGGGACCGCTGCCAGCACGGCTAGTGCGCGAGCTACGCAAATTAGGTAAGCTTTTCGTGTACGAACGAAGTAGGTCCGCGACGGACTTGTTGCCGCCGATTGACGCCGGTAGATTGGCGGCAGCTTGAATTGCGGATGCCTTGTTCCTTTGGGGGCCGTGGGATCGATGAAGCTTATCATTGCCATCATTCAGCCGAATAAGCTGGAAGAGGTCAAAGCGGCTCTGACCGAGGTCGAAGTGTTTCGATTGACCGTGATGGATTGTCAAGGCTTTGGCCGGCAAAAAGGACACTCCGAGGTCTATCGCGGTCACGAGTTTACCGTCAATCTGACGCGAAAAGTACAACTCCAGATCGCGGTCAATGACAACTTCGTGGAACCCACGATCAAGGCCGTGCTCAAGGGTGCACGGACCGGGGAAAAAGGAGAGATTGGCGACGGCAAGATCTTTGTTGTGCCACTCGACGATTGCATCCGCATCCGAACCGGCGAACGTGGGTCGGAAGCAATCTAGTGCATCGTAACCCGACGCGTCAGCGAGGGGAAAGGTGCAGATTGTGGCTTTCCCCTCGCTGACGCGTCGGGTTTCGACCGCGCTTGAACTCAAGACTAAGCGTTGACGGAGCACTAGTGCGGATGAGAGGAGTTGAACCTCCACGACCTTACGGTCACAAGAACCTGAATCTTGCGCGTCTGCCAATTCCGCCACACCCGCAACGCGAGAAACTATAGGTCATTAATGCGGCGAGGTTCAAGAGGGCTTGTTTCCAACCAATTCGCGCCGACGATACACGAATGGTGTATTGGTTCCGCTTGTCATTTTCGGTAGATCCGCGTTTGCGCTGGAAACTATGTCCGTGTTAATTCGTCTGTCATTGCTGCTGATTGTCGTGCCGTTGTTAGAGGTCGTCTTGTTGCTGGGCTTGGCCGATCTGACAGGATTCACGACGACCCTGGCGATTGTGATCGTGACCGGAATTTGTGGTGCGTGGCTGCTGCGCAGGCAGGGATTGAAATCGCTGCGCAATATTCGGACCGAGCTTAGCGGTGGACGACTGCCGCCAACCGAGTTATTGGACGGCGTACTGATACTGATGGCCGGAGTGTTGCTGCTGACTCCCGGTGTGCTGACCGATCTATTGGGCATCGCCCTGCTTGTTCCGTGGACTCGCTCGGTTTTTCGACGCTGGCTGATTGAGTACTTCAAGAGTCGATGGCAATTTCTTCGCTCCTCAAACTCATCAGCCGAATCCTCGGATGGCCGCCCGGAGGTTATCGACTCGTACGTCGTTTCGCGAACGAAAGAGCGGAATGGTTAATGCGGCGTGCGATCAAGTGGAGGAATCTTTGTCCTTCAACCGAGATCGGCGTCGTGTGCCGCGCGGCTTAGATTTGGGCTTCTCGCCGGGCAAAGCTTTGCGGCGCGCCTGTCCCGTTGACGGCTTGCCGGTGGACGGCTTGCCGGTGGAGGGCTTGCCGGTGGAGGGCTTGCCCGCTGCGGATTTGGTGGAAGGGGATCTGGCGACCAGTGTTTCAAAAATCCCCTGTTGCACCACCTCACCTTTGTAGTTCACCAATTGCCGCTTCCACATTACGGTCCCGCGGCGGCGACCGGCATCCTTGAGTTCCGCCACTTCGTTCACGGCGTGAACCGTGTCGCCGATGAATGCGGGCCGGAGAAACTCCCAGTT
>CAZFLF010000255.1:0-8139 GCA_964519825.1 uncultured Pirellulaceae bacterium
CGAGGATCAGCAGGGGCTCGCGCACCGTGTCGACGATGTTCTGGGCGTAGTTCTCAATATCGTCGACCAGCGGTCTTCGTTCCATTTTGGCCATCCTTCTGTATGCTTCGAGGTCACTACCGGGCGGCGACCGACTGCAGCGTAGCCCCGGCCTGGTTTTCCAGGCGTTCGATGAGTTCGATGAGGCGGTCCACGACGTCGCGCAGTTCCGCCTCCCCCTCCAGGCCGTCGCGATTTTTCAGAGCTTCAACCTGCTTTTACTTCCGAAGAAACTACCCAAAAAACTGCGCGCCTATCCTTGGAGCGAGGGGGGAGTTCCTTTCCATTGCATGGTCCACATCTAGCGGACATCAGCCGACTAACGCCCAGGATTCGTTGCCGGGCCGGCTGCAAGGGATTGTCGTCGCGCAAAACCAGTGTGGGGCCCGGTCAAGTGGAGCGCCTGTTTCGGCGACTACCGTCCCACGTTACCAGAAACGCCAACCACATAGGCGTTTGGTCTGCAAGCTCACTGTACCACATTGGTGCAGTGCTTTCAGCGGCTCAGTCGGCCACGACACCGAAAGTGTGATATTTGTCAACCAGTCCTGTAGCGATGTGGACCGGCTGGCGTGCGAGGAAAACGACCCCGGCGCCGGCCGCCCAGCGTTGAGCAAGGTGGGCTGGCATCAGTCCAACCGAGAGAGCCAGAGGAGCAGCGTGCGGCCGGTCAAATTGAGGGTGAACAGCGCGATGCAAATGAGAATCAGTCCGAACCCAACCGCCGCAGCGGACCAACCCGATCGTCCTTTGGCCGAGGACTCGCCGGTTGGCCGCGCCATTTCAGGCGCACGTCGATGCGGCGCCTGAATCGTTCGCGACTGCCTGCGATGACGGCGCGGTTGTTGGGACATGGTTTCGCGTCCTAAACCACAAATTCAATCGTCCGCTGCGAGTCCAAACCTGAAGTTCGCTGCCGGACCGTTGCGGTAACGGTGTGTTTGCCGGCAGGAGGATTGGATAATGCCAACAAGTGATAATGGTCGTCGAAGAGGCCGTTCGGTCGGCGGCGCGCAACAAGCTGCGGAGCAACTGTCTCGCCATCGAGCGTGAGATTGATGAGTTCGGCGAGCGGCGTTTTTGCCAGCCCTTGCGGTGTATTCTCCCACGCGCAGCGGACGCGGATCGCCACGCCCGCGCTGGGTCGGGCGGCCTCGAACTGGTCGGCTGGCGAAATCGTCATGGGTTTCTTTCACTCGTGCCAATGTTTTTTTCCTTGGCCTTCGACTTCGCAGTGCTCTTTTTCTTCGCGCCCCCAACGACGTCGCGGATCGGCCAGAGCTCCGAATCGACGCGGGCCGTCGTGAAATACTCCTCGAATCTTCGCACAACTTCGGGATGCTGCGCGGCCGCATCGTGCTTCTCCCCCGCATCGACCTGCAGGTCATAAAGTTCCAGCGGCTGGCCGGGCAGCATGCGAACCGCCTTCCAATCGCCGATACGAGCGGCTTGGTTGAAGCCCCGTTCATGGAACTCGTAATACAGGGGCGGATGCTCGATGCGTTCTCCGTTCACCAGCGCGGGAAGGACCGAAACGCCGTCGATGCCGGCAGGTGCGGGCTGCCCGGTAAGCTCGGCCATCGTCGGCAAAAAATCGCAGAATGCCCAAACCTGGGAACTAACGACCCCCGCGCCAATCCTGCCCGGCCAGCGTGCAATGGCCGGCGTGCGGATGCCCCCTTCGTACATGTCACGCTTGTTACCGCGCAACGGTCCGGAGTGCTGGAAGAGCTCATCCCGATAAGCAGCACCGTTGTCACTGGCAAATATCACCAGGGTTTGCTCATCGAGCGACAGCTCCCGCAGGAGCGCCATCAATCGCCCGACATCCCGGTCCATTCGAGTGATCATTGCGGCCAAGGTTTTCAAGTTGTCGGGCCAGGATTGGTCGGCGTACGGCGCAAGATCCGGCACTTGCAGCTTGGCGTGAGGAATCGTCAACGCAAGGTACAGAAAGAATGAATGTTCGCGGTTCTTGCGCACAAATTGCAGTGCCTCGTCGGCCATCAGGTCGTGGGAATATTGCTTCCCGTCAAGCCGCACCTGCTCGCCATTCCGCCAGAGATACTCGGGGTAGTACTCGTGAGCTTTCCGCTGGCAGTTGTAGCCAAAGAAATAGTCGAATCCCATTTTGTCCGGCGTGCTCGCCGAACCTGGATGCCCGAGACCCCATTTGCCGATGAGCCCCGTCGCATAACCAGCCTTCTTGAGCAGATGGGCCACCGTCACGGTGTTGGCCGGCATGGGTGTTTGCCCTTCCGGCTGTACTTCCCGATTACCGCGAATCGCGGCATGGCCGTTGTGTTTGCCAGTCAACAGCGAACAGCGCGAGGGTGCACAGACGGTCGCCCCCGCATACGCTTGGGTAAATCGCATTCCCTCCTTTGCGAGCCGGTCGATGTGCGGCGTCTGGATCAACTTTTGCCCGAAACAGCCCAGATCACCGTAGCCCAGATCGTCGGCCAGGATGAAGACGATATTAGGCGGGCCATCTGCCGCCCGGACGGTGTTCAGCCCGCCTGTCGCCGAGACCAGGATTGCTGCGAAAACATGGAAGGATCGCATTCGGCGGATCATGAGCAATAACTCCCAGCAATTCATTGTGGCAACGTGACGGCAATAAAGAGGGACCGCTTCTCGAAGTCGACATCGGGCACTGCGACGATCTTCCTATTGCGATAATGAAGCTCGATCGGTGCCGCGCAGATTGGTCGACGGCACGTGCCGCTTTTTCGCCAATCGATCCACGTACCATTGAAAGCCGCCAGAGTCGCTGAAGAACAAGTACGGTTGATTCTCGCGGTGCCACGTTCGCCACTCATCGATGGAAGCGTCAGGACCCGGCCCCGAGGGAGTGTAACTCCGCAGCAGCTCGCGAACGCCACTTTCCTCCAACCGCTCAATCGCCGCGGGAATGAAGCCAGGGCTCTCGGGCGGAATACTGAATCGCCGAGCTACTTCGTCAACGAAAAACTTGCCGTGAATGTCAGCTCGCAGGAACCCACGGTTTTCGCGAAACCAGTTGGCCAGCTCCGGTCGTGATTTGCCCCCTAACGTTTCACGCAGCTCCCCTGTGAAGAACCAATCAAGATACGGTTTCAACTCGCGCGATTCGTTCTTGAGCCACCGGTCGATGGCGTTGCGATCGAGAATTCGCGCGTTCGGGGATCGCCGAACGTTCGGGACATCATCGGCGAATCGAGCGGCATACGTAATTGAGTTGATCAGCAACGATCTACCAGTTTCGTTCATCTCGGCCGGTGATTGCTCGAAGCCGAAGTGCAAGATGCTACCTTGGCGCCAAATCGCTGACGCCTGCGGTGTCTTGGCGTTGATGCCTCCGCAGAGAATCTCCAGCTCAGGCACTTGCTCATGCTCATAGGTATAGGTGCACCAACCGTCGCGGTAACGGGCGTTCCCATCCGCGGCCAAGGGCAGAACACGTACAGTGCTGGCTTTGATTTCCCGGGTCCAGGCGTCGGGGACGGGAATGTCCTTCGACAGCGAGAAGTCGATCCTGCGTGGAGTCTGAAACAGCGGATGGTCTTGGCGTAGCACGTACGCGCTCGGTTCTAAGCAAGTTCAGCCCGCGTCCCCGATCACCTGCCAAGGTTCGCTGAGCAACAGCCCTGCACTGCCCAACAGTACGATGGGGTGCTTCCAATCCTCTAGCGGACCAATCGGCGAAATGACCTTCTTCGCCAGACGCTCGTCTTGCGACCAATCGAGCACGACCACGTCGATGTCGTTGGCGAATTCCCGTTGAAATTCTTCGCGGCTCTTTGTGCGACAGCTCGTAAAATTCAGTGTCAAAAATTCCGTGAACGCAGCAGTTCGCGCGTCGTCTTTGGCTCGTGACAGGTAGAGCACCCTGAGGGGTACCCGAACTCGCTCAGATGCCAAGATGCTATTCTCAACGCACAGCGCAGCTAACAAGGCGATCGCGGTTCCGAATCGAAGCTTGTTCATGCCAGACACTCCTTGGAAACAGGGCGATTATTCGAGCGATTACTCCGCAGTCTCCCATTCTTCTCTCGCGCGTGGTGGGTCACGGAATACCTTGGCTTTCCATCCCGGCTCACGGCCGTAGTCTTTGTACTGCAGTCAGCCGGCAATCCAGTTCGGAAACATGCGCATTATGAGGTGCAGAATGGATTTCGCGTCTTCTCGTTGGTGAATGCCGCACACTTCGATGCCGTAGTCATCGTGGATTGGATCGACGGATGAGTAGTGACTGAGCCAGTCAAAGCCCTCTTCGTTGAGGCGTTCCATAACGGCTGTGCGGACTTCGAATAGTTCCGGAGCGAATCGAAAGGCATCCATTTGCTTAAACCGCTCGACGAGACTCTGGCCGCCAACGTGTCGAAAAGTCTGGGAACCTCACGCGAGGATGGCACGATCGGCGTGCCAGAGACAGGTTACATTATCAAACAATGGCTTGGGTCGACAACCAACGCACCATTTTCGCTGCGGATTGCGAATTGAGGAAGTGACTTGCTCGTGAGATCGGGATGACGCCCACCCATTGGTTCGGGCGCTCTTTGCCGTCCGCCACGACCGACTGCGCCAGCCGGTCCATTGCCGGTCGACTGATCCAATCAGACTTTGCCGGAAACGCATTAAGCATGGTCGCGAGCACTCCTGCCAGAATGCGGTTCGAGGAGCAACGGCGTCTCGCTAGCCTCATCACGCGGAGCGTGATGGCTACGAGTGCTGGTACAATGCCAACATGCCAGCCGACTCGAATTCTTGGATGATCTATGGCGCGAATGGGTACACGGGTCATCTGATCGCACGCCGAGCGGCGGCCGCGGGGCGCAGGCCGATCTTGGCTGGGCGTGATGCGTCCCGGGTCGAGGCCGTTGCACGAGAACTCGACTGTCCTTTCCGCGTATTTCCCCTCTCCTCCGCCGAAGGGATCTCTGCGCAGCTTCGCGGAGTGTCAACCCTACTTCTTTGCGCTGGTCCCTTCTCGCAGACCGCTGAGCCAACGATCGAGGCATGTTTGCGGGCGCGTGTGAATTATTTGGATATCACCGGTGAGTTGGAGGTGATTGAATTCGCCGCTCAGCAACATCAGCGCGCGATGACCGCTGGTATTTCCCTCATGCCCTCGGTTGGATTCGACGTCGTACCAAGCGACTGCCTGGCAGCGAAATTAGCTGCCGCGCTACCCAGCGCGGTCGAGTTGGAATTGGCGTTCACCGCTGTATCGCCCATCAGTCCCGGCACGGCGAAGACGATGTTGGCTCGGCTGGGTGACGGCGGACGTGTGCGAAAGGACGGACACATTATTCGTGTCCCGGTCGCTTGGAAGACGGCTGCGATACCGTTTCCCAGCGGCACTCGGCGTGCCATGACGATTCCATGGGGGGACGTTGCGTCGGCCTACTACACCACCGGTATCCCCAACATCCAGGTCTACACGGCGCTGCCAACCAAGCAGATCCGTTTATTGCGTCGCTGGCGCTGGCTTTTGCCAATAACCAGCTTTTCGTTGATTCAATGGGTTGGTCGGCAGTGGATCAAGCGACAGATACGTGGCCCGAGCGAGAGCGAACAGGCCAGCGGACGCGCCGAATTCTGGGGACGCGTGACCGACAAAGACGGACGAATTGCCGAGGCCACAATGATAACACCCGAGGGATATTCGTTGACCGCACAAACTGCACTGGAAATTGTGAGAAGAACGATAGCAGGTGAAGTTGGTGTCGGATTTTGGACACCCGCTAAAGCGTTTGGGGGCGCGTTCATCGAACAATTCAACGGGGTCGTTTTCGCCTGGCAGACAGTTCCAAGTTGACGTCTACCTATTTCTTCCCTTCTGCCAAACAGTAGAGATGCTTTTCACCACGGAGAAAAAGCTCGCCACCAGCGATGGCAGGTGAGGCGCTAATCGGTTCGGATAGATGGTTCAGTGACAGGAGCCGTGGCACATCTCCGCTACCCACGACGATTGTGGAACCATCCAAGTCGGTGACATAGATGCGGCCAGCGGCGGCGACTGGCGAGGAGTAGACGTTCGTGATCCCCTCCAGCCGGAACGAGCCGGGGCGGTCTTCGCCAGTCCGGGCATCGACCCGCGAGAGAATCCCCTGGTAGTGCGTCAGAAAATAGAGCCCGCCGTCATATAGCACTGGGGAAGGGACATACGGCGTGCCGCGGATGCGGCTCCAGGCGATTTGGCCCGAGTCAGTGATGTCTCCCACCGCGCCGTCCAGGCGAATCGCGAGCAAGGCCCGTTTATCGTAGCTGCTACCGGCGAAGACCATTCCGTCCGCGGACACGGGGGAAGCGACGATGTTCGAGGAAAGCCCGCCGCATTCCCACAGCACTTTGCCGTTGGCCAGATCATATCCGCGGACACGGCTGGTGCCGCTGACAATGACCTGGGGTTTGCCCGCGTGCTCGATGATGATCGGGGAGGCCCAGGAGGTGACCTCATTCCGCTGGAGCTTCCACCGCTCTTTTCCGGTTTTTTTGTCGAGCGCCACGACGAACGACTTTCCTTCGTGATCCCAGTTAACGACGAGCGTCTCTTTGTAGAGCACCGGCGAGCTCCCCTCGCCGTGTCCGTGGAGCGATTGCATCGGGCCAAAGTCGACTTTCCAAACAAGCTGGCCGTCCAGGTCGAGGCAATAGAGTCCGAACGAGCCGAAGAACGCAAACAGGTGCTCGCCGTCGGTCACCGGAGAGTTCGACGCCAGGCTTGCGGTGTGGTGACCCTGTTCGTGAGGCAGCGCCTCGCGAAGCGTTTGCTGCCAGAGAATTTTTCCGCTCGACCGACTGATCGCCAACGCCATGAATTTGTGACGATGGGTGACCGCCAGATTATCGTGGTTGCCCGGTGCCGTGCTGGCGCGCGGCGGGAGTGCATCACCGAAGGGAATCGCGGTGGTGAGAAAGACGCGGTCGTCCCAGACGACGGGGGTGGAATGTCCGCGGCCGGGAATCTCCGTCTTCCAGCGGATGTTGGTTCCTTCGGCCTCATTCCAAAAGAGGGGCGGATTACCATGCGGCGCGACGCCGGTCGCAAGGGGCCCGCGCCACTGCGGCCAGTTATCCGCCGCATCGCCGCGCAGCTCGCCGGCCAGAGTCACGACTGCTAGATGACCGGAAAGGACCGCCAGACAAAAAAGTCGCAGGACCAGCATGGGATGCCCTCCCCAAAAAATTATACCGAACAAGTGACTGTGCTCCATGCCGGTCCGCAGCGGTACGGGCGGAATCGACTCCTCTGCGTCGAAGGAGACTACGGATTTTCAACGCTGACGGTTCAAATTCGGTTAATGACTCCACTTCTCCGAGGCCATTTCCAGCAAATTCCCGGTATTTCGTATGCGGATGATGGCGCGCCGCTGCAAGGCTGTTCATCTTGTGTTTTACTTTATTCCATCGTAGTAATGGAGAAGTGGTCCTGGACTAAGAATTGGCCGACAGACAGAGAGCGAGATGACGCGCCAATGGGAATGAAACGACTCGAAGGATCGCGACGAAGCGCCGAAGAGATCGGAACCACCGTCGCTAAGTACCACATTTTGATGTGCTTCGATAAGAAGTCTGAGAAGTGCGCGAGCGCTTCTCAGATGTCGGCAAGCTGGAAGTATCTGCGTCGGCGGCTGAAGGAACTGAATCTCGGGAAGTCCGATGGTATCTTGCGCACCAAATGCCCTTGTCTCGATATTTGCAGCGGCGGGCCGATCCTGGTCGTTTACCCCGATGGAGTCTGGTACGGCGGATGCACGCCCGAGGTGGTTGAAAGAATCATTCAAGAGCATCTCATCGGCGGGTGCATCGTCGACGACCACCTCATTTCAGGACTGCCCTGCAAACCCAAATGACCCGCAAATGGACGACCATCTTGGTTCAATAGTCGGTTGGATGCATGTAGCCATTTATTTTTTACCCCCAATCTCTAACCCGCTCCTCCCCGTCGTCCCAAGTACTGGAAGTCTGTCGATTCGAGGGGGTCGCCTGCGGTCTGAGTAACCGAAGAGCAAAGCGAGAGCGAAAGTTGTTGTCGGTCGAAACGCGCGGGTAATAAATTGGGGGTAAAAAATGAGGTTCTTCCGCCGGATCTGTGGGTATGAATTGAGTCTT
>CAZFLF010000256.1:0-8134 GCA_964519825.1 uncultured Pirellulaceae bacterium
CAGTGGTTTGAAATGTGGTGACGGCCCCTCTCTCCGTCTCTCCCTCTCTCCGTCTCTCCCTCTCTCCGTCACCCCATCAGATCAAGCTGCTTTTCGCGAATCCGTTAGCGACTGCGCCCGACGATCGGCGGCGCGGAGGCGCCGGGAAGCACCTGAAGAAACCGCCCACCGTTCTCGTACCAGCCATGACGCCCGAATCGGCACCAAGTCAGCTCCATCAGGATGTGCATGATTTCGCGTCCGTTTCGTTGGAATGACGCAATCACGCGGCGATACGGGAGGGGTTCATTGAAGTAAAAATCGACTCCATGTTCGTTCAGATGCTTGCCCAAGACGACTACTGACTCCGCCGGTGGAACTGCGCCGTCCGTGGTGACTGGAGTCAATCGAATGGGGTAGGGAAACGGAAATCGCTGCTCGCGGCGCTGTTCTGTTCCGACGCGTGCTTGCTGGACGCCCAACAGGTAACGCACCGCGGCATGAATCTCTCGTTCCGACCGCAAACGAGGTCCGTTGCTGACTTCCGGCGTCGACGTGACAAGAGATGTGTTCATGGTGTTCCAACAATTGTCGGTATTCGCCCCAGCACTGTCTTGATCAGGATTCTGTCAGCGTCCGGACTGGCATCTGGCCGCTGTCGGGCGGCACGGCGTGTGTCAGATGAAACCACCGGCGGTAGACAACTCCGCGATGCGAATGAACTGCCCCAACTGACCCGCGGAGCGAACAGCCATTTCTCGGCGAAGATGTGAAGAAAGGGGTCTGTAGTTATTTACCTCACAAACCTGTCTGGAGCAAATCGTATTTTCGCCGCAACATGTCTGGGTGGTCGGGATGGCGTTCTAGTGCCTGCTGGAGCAAGCGGGTCGCGACGGCCGGCTGATGCCGCGACAGCAACACTTCGCAGGCAGCCTCGATTACGGCAATTTCACGAGTTGTATCCGAAGCCGTTCCACATCGTCGTTGGGCTTCCGTCAAGACGCCCCACCCGGCAGGCAGGTCACCGAGCACAAAATGATGTTGGGCCCACAACTCATAGACGGCGATTCGCCCGCGGTCGAACAGTTCCGAATTGGGACGTCGGCGATAACCCTGCACTAATAGTTCGACAGCCGTCGCGAAGTCACCCGCATCGCACAATTGTCTAATCCACTGTTGATGAATGTGCAGGTCGTTTGCGAGTAGGGGTCCGTACTGGGAATCAATCGTCAGACCACACAACAACAATTCCGATGCTGCCCGAAATCGCCTCGCGTCGCATTCCGCGAGAGCCCAATTGTTGTACGTAGCCAGCAGGTTCGTGCGGGCCGCGAGATCCTGGCAATCGAGCTGCCGCGCCATCTTGAGACGTTCGGCCGCCTCAGCAAAACAATTGTCCTCGAGCTGGGCGACTCCCAAGTTGTAATAGACCTTGCTGAGCAGTTGCACCGGACTTAATTCGCGACCTTCCTGCACCAATTCCTGTGTCCGCCGCGGGCAAGCTTCGAACTCGGCTGACTGCCAGTCACGACACGTCGTCTCGACATAAAGAGCCGGCTGTCCCGGTAAGCCGCATAGCACGTGAGACTGCGCGGCAATTGCGCGAGTCTCCAACCCGCAACCGTCTCCAAGAGCCTGAAAGAGAATTGTCGCCGTCACACAGTTGTAGTGACCGAGGTCAAGGGTCCGATGGAGCTCGGAGAATTCCGCTCGATATTCGCCGGTCAACAGCCACTCGTGCAGCCGCCGGAGCGTCAGGTCGAGCTTCGATTGCCGATCCACGTTGGACTTCAGCTCGTGGGCTAAAGAGGAGCGAAGTTCGTTGAATTGGTCGGTACGCCGCTGCAACTCGATGCGTGATTGCAAGCCGCCCGCGACAAGCGCCGCCTGAAAAAGTGTGAACTCATGCAGTTCGCCGTCTTCCAAATCGCTCCGCAGGCTCGATGCCAGGTCACCCGGCGGGACCGATCCTTCCATCGACGATGGACAGATCGCTGGGTTATTCGCGGCAGGCCAGGCTGCATTCGCGGGCGATCCGGCCCGCAACGGGACGGTCACGAACAGAGCCACAATGAAGATTCCCAGGCAGATTCGCGGCATAGAACGGTGCGTCGTCATGAGGAGAGACCGACCGGGCGCCTTCCCGGTCCGCGGGTCGCCAACATTTAGGGCATCCGTTCCGACGTGGACTAACCTAAACATGCGCTGTGAAAGCAACACAGGTCGACCAGCCCCCGCGGAAGTCGGCAAGTTTTCCGCGGTCCCCTCTACGGATCGGGCCTGTAACGACCGTACCGGATCCCCAACTAGTACGCTGGCCTTCCAAGGCCGTCGCTTATTTGCGCAAACCAGCCCAAGACGGCCGTGGCAGGCCATGGGACATCCACTCGTGACGTGACATCTACTCCTGAATGGGGGATAATCCCAGCACGATGAACAGTTCCATGGGCGACGTTCTGCGGTCCGCAAACTGGTTGCCGGCACAGCAACTCGGAGATGAAGAACTTTCCGCGTCGGACAATTTGTTGGCTACCGTCGCGGATTTATGGCATGCCGCCACACCAGCACCGACCAAGGGTGCCCGAGCACGGCAGACATCACGGCGGCTGGATTGGATGAACCAACAACTCGCGGCGGGCGCGCGGCTCACGGCGGATCTGCCACGAACCATGAACGAAACACGGAGAAATCTTGCCGATTCAGAGATCGCCGGTCGGTTATGTTGGTGGCCGCGTGGCATTCCGGAAGGGCGGTGGGTCGCGATCGTCAGTTCGCGACTTGGCAGACGGCTGGATCAGCGCCCGGAATGGTTCGACGTATTCCGAGCGGCGTGTGCCAAGATTGACACTCAGAATTCGGTGTTGTTAACTGGCGCGCAAACAACGACAGCCCGATTCGCGGAACGAGCCGCCGAACTTTTTAACTTGCCGACGTTGGTCGTGCGCGAGCCGCATTCCGGCGACACGCTCTTGAGTTGGTTGCGGAAAATTCGGCAGAGCCAATCAAGTCGGAACGCGGCTTGCTTGTACGAAGCATTCCTGTCTCCACCGCTTATTCCACAGGTGCGCCAGCAAGGAGGCGCGCCGGCAACCCTGCCGCTCTGCGATCGCGTGGTGATCGCCTGGGCCGACCAACTTTTTGTGGCGCACCTGCGCCGCGGTGGGAACCAGGAGCAGCTGATTCGCGCCCGCTTGGTTGAATCCGTGCGGAACGCGCCCGATGTTTTTGTGGCTCTCGGGCCGCGTTTGGTACCACGCGCCCTGGCCGACGAACTGCTTGGCCTGGGAGCTGTCGGTTGGGTGTTGCTTCCTCAGCGGGAGCGCGAAGCGACGGTCGACTTTCCCAGTGACGCTGCTTCAGATCGGAGAAATTCGGCAGAATTAAGTAAGTTCAGCAGCGCCGAGCCGTTCGCGGCGAACGCGCCGACCAACTTGGACTTACCCGCGAGCCAAGTCATCTCGTTCGAATCGTTCATTGCGGACCAGCGGGGGCGCGAATGGAACTTTCTGACGCATTGCACCCGCACTCCGGCCGGACCGTGGCCGGAACAGTCCGATCAGGAGTTCCTCGATGAATTGCTGTCGCAGGGCCGGCCAGAGGTGCGTTCTCCCTTGGCCGCGATCACGCGCATTGTCGCGCAACAACGGATCATTGCTTCTGCAGCCGCCCTGCGTGGCGGTACGCCGGCCGTCTGCTTCACCGCGGTGCCGCTGGGGGAATTGCACCGGTTGCGAGTATTTCAACCGCAGCGGCAATGCTGGGATTTTGAACCGTATGGGATTTGCGTTCAGCGGAACTGGCTGGTGACACATGGCGCCCGGGCAGTGACCTACGGCGACGAGGATGATTGGGAGGCGTTACCCGCTGCCGATCGCCCGTTTTTTCAGCGGCGTGAGACGCGGCGTGGCATTCGGCGCCGCGAATGGACTCACGAGTGCGAATGGCGTCACTTGGGGGATGTGGATCTGTCTTTGGTCCCCGCTGACTCCGCGGTGGTATTCGTCCCCTCCGCGTGCGAAGCCGAACGATTGGCGCTGGTCAGCCGTTGGCCGGTTGTCGTTTGCCGCTAAAGTCGCTGCCGCAACTTAGAGATTTCCATCCATTCCCAAACGCATCACCAACTCTTCGAATTGCTGGTAATACTGATCGCTGGAGGAGTGGACGTGTTCGGCTTCCGTTATGAATTTGATGCCGTCCAGGCAACGAACGTTGTACGACTCGAGGATCCGCTCAAAGTCTTCCAGCGGTTTGCCATAAACGATCAGCAGCTTGTGTTCGTCGAACTGCACTTCCTGCGGAATCGACGGGTTGAGGACGGCAATGCCGGTGCAGCCGTCGTTGAGCAGCATGTCCTCGAAATCGTAGAGCGTGCTCTTGAGGACTGGCGCATCGATATTCTCGCGATAGAGGTCGGTGTGTCCGCCTCCTTCGCGATGATGGCTCGTTTCTAACACGAAATCGAGTTCCCCGCCGAGCGGTTCGAGCAGTTCCATGAATAGCTCGAACAAGATCTCGTTCGACGCGGCCGCCATGATGACCGGCACTCTCGTCTTGGATTGCTCGTCGTGATAGTAGTCGTGCCGAAATCCTTGCTCCGGAACGACCTGCAAATCATACGACGGGCGAATCGCGTCAGTGAGCCGGAAATCGCCGTACTTGCGTACGCCGAGATGGGCCTCCAATTCCTCTTCCGACAGTTGCTGAAAACTGCTGTGCGGCGCGGACTCACTGGTCGCGCGGTCGTCCAGAACATTGCGAAAAAACTTCTTCAGGAAACCCATCTGCGCCTCGGTATCTATTCCAAACGGACTCACGGAGGACCGGCACGGTCGTGCCGGGAACGACAGTCAAGCAATCGTAGGTTACGCTTCGCGACGTCTCTTTCTTGTCTGGCCCGTGGATTGCCGTCTATCAGCCGTCTGGGCGTAATTCTGCCCGCACGGTCCTTACAATCCGCATGGCCGGTCGTCGGTTTTCCGGCCACTAGGGCTCGCGATCACTCTTCTTCCTGTCCAATTGTCCTGGCAACTCTAGCATTCGTTCGCCGGGTTGCCCGACATTCGCACCAGCGATGAGAAAATGTTTGCAATACCGCACCGCGTCAGCCGTCATAACGAACAAGGTTTCACGGAGCCGCGACCATGGTCCGACGTGGTCTCCGCCGAGAACGACGTTTTGTTGCTGGCACAGCCCGCGTTAGACTTTCACAAGTCGAGGTCGGACTCGACGATCCTGACGATTCCTGGAGTCACTCAATGTTGAATTCATGGATGTTCTCCAATTCCCAATCAAAGGCCATCCGCGGAACACTGTTCGCGGCGGTGCTGTGCTGTGGCGGTTGCCAACCGCAACCCGCGAATTCGAATGCGACCGAGCCAGCTCCGATCGATCACAAGGAATATTGGGACGCGATCTATTTTGACGAAAACAAGGTTGGCTACGCGCACACGGTCTACGACTCCGTGACCCAAGACGGGCGCCGTTTGTTGCGGATCACGACCGATAGCCAACTCGCCATCCAGCGTTTCGCCGAGACGACTCGACAACAGCTTCGATACAGCAGCACCGAAACTCCAGACGGCGAAGTCGTGCGATTCGACAGCTCGATGGCCAGCGGCGACTCGAAGGCAGCTGGTATTTCTCTGGAGGCAACCGGTGAAGTCCGCGACAACCAAATCGAATTGCGGCTGACGACGCTGGGCAAAGCACAGACTGCTACGTTGCCATGGAATAAGGAATGGGGTGGGTATTTCGCCATGGAACAGTCGCTCGAACGTCTCCCACTTCAGCCCGGTGAACAGCGCAAGTTGCGTGCTCTGATGCCAGGCTTTAACCAAACTGCCGAAGTTGAATTTTCCGCCGAGCAATACGAATCGACCGAGACGCTCGACGGCCCACGCGATCTGCTTCGCATTGCGTCCAAGGTCACGCTCGATCGGAACACGCTTGAACAGACCATTTGGACCGACCGTCACGGTCAAACGATCAAGACCTTGATGCCGGCGCTCAAACAGGTGACCTATCGCACTACGAAAGAGCGGGCCCTAGCTAAAAGCACCGGGACGTTTGACCTCGGCGAGAGAACGATCGTCAAGGTTGATCGCGTCCTCGACCAGCCGCATCAAACAAGTCGCGTGGTCTACCGAGCGACAGTCTCGAGCGGCGATGCCCGAACTTTGTTTGTCAGTGGCGCCACACAAACGGTGAAGCCCCTGGATCAACGCTCCGTCGAGATAGTGGTGCGATCTCTGCGCCCAGCGAGTGAACTCGGAGATTTTCCGCGAGACACGCCGCCGACACCCGATGACCTTGCACCCAATAACTTGATCCAGAGTGACGACGAGCAAGTTATAAAGCTGTCGCAGGAGATCGCGCCGGACAAGACCGCTCCGTGGGAGATCGCGGTTGCGATGGAACAGCGAGTGCGAGAAATGATCCGCAAAAAGAATTTTTCCCAGGCGTTATCTTCCGCTGCCGAGGTCGTGCGTTCACGCGAAGGAGACTGCACGGAACATGCGGTCTTATTGGCCGCGCTGTGCCGAGCCCGGCAGATTCCGGCGCGTGTGGCAATTGGCCTGGTCTATTACCGCCCGTCCGGCGGCTTTGCCTACCACATGTGGACCGAGGCCTGGATGCAAGACCGCTGGGTACCGCTGGACGCCACGCTCGGTTTGGGCGGAATTGGTGCGGCACACCTGGTCGTGTCCCGCTCGAATTTGAAAGGAGTCGATCCGCTGACGCAATTCCTGCCAGTCCTCCAGCTCCTTGGCAATCTAAAACTGGAAGTCGTGAGCGCCGACTAGCGTCGAAGCCGTGTCGACAGGAAAATCACGGACAGGAAAATGTCAGCAAATGATTGGCGCCTCTTGCATTCCTGTCCACAAACGTCCTGTTTCATGGAGTTACCGATGAAGACATTTCGCGTGGCGTTGTTTGTTGTGGTGATTGCGACCGTTCCACTGTGCGCGGCCGGTGCGCCGAAAGAACTGTTGCCGACTCAGGCCGACGTGTCCTACGGACCACACGCTCTCAACGTGCTCGATTTCTGGCGAGCCGAGGGGCCAGGGCCGCGTCCATTGCTCGTTCACATCCACGGCGGCGGTTGGGTCGGCGGAGACAAAAAGCAGAACCCGGTGCAGATCCAACCTTTTCTGGATAAGGGGATTTCCTATGCATCGATCAATTATCGGTTGACTGGAGAGGCCCCCTTGCCGGCACCGGTGCATGACGCGGCATTGGCGATTCAGTTCATCCGCTTAAAAGCCGCCGAGTGGAATGTCGACAAGCAATTAATCGCGTTGACGGGGGGGAGCGCCGGAGCCTGTACGTCGATGTGGCTCCTGCTGCACGATGATTTGGCGAATCCCAACGCGGCCGAGCCAATATTGCGCGAATCAACTCGCGTCTGTGCCGCCGCCGTCGTGGCCGGTCAAACCTCGATCGATCCTAAAGTCATTGAAGGCTGGCTGGGGCCAAATGTTTTGAAACACCGCATGATCAACATGGCGGTTGGTGAGCCGACGATCGAAGGGGCGCTCAAGAACTACGAAAAACACCGGGCTCTGTTCCAGGAGTTTTCACCCTACAACCATGTTGATGGCAAAGATCCACCACTGCTGATGACGTATGACGGCAACATGAAGCTCCCGTCCGAGAACGCTGGACATGGCATCCATCACCCAATATTCGGCGTGAAGCTGAAAGAGAAATCGGACCGGCTTGGGCACGAATGCCACCTGCTGATCCCCAACGTCTCAAAATCCGAGAAGTACGCCGATCTTAATGCTTTTCTCCTTGCCAAGCTGCTGGGACGATAGCGTTGATCCGCGATATCAAACACGCTCGTCCGCAAAATGTAGTCGTGAATGTGCGCTTGCCGCCGGCGATATTGGTGGCGTTGGGAACAAGCGGGGTTGAAGCAGATGTGCCACGATTTCCAGGCTGTCGACAAGCCGTGGGCCGCTGCGATTCAGGTAGGCGCTGCCGTCCACGGCGAACACACGAGACGATTTGACTGCCGTCAATGCCCGCCAGCCATCAAGTTGTTCCAGCATCCGGGACTCGTCCAGCGTCCGCGGCAAGTCGAATCCGCAGGGAGCCACTAGGACAACCTCCGGATCGTACCGGACAACTCGGTCCCAGGAGGCGTACGTAC
>CAZFLF010000257.1:0-8075 GCA_964519825.1 uncultured Pirellulaceae bacterium
GCCTGTTGCTCCACGCAAAAACGCATTAAGGGCGGCTAGCTTGCCGCGCTTGCGCTCGTAACCCATCCAAATTGTTTCGTGAGGGTTCCACTTTCGCTGCCGATGAAAGAGGATAAAGATGTCCGTTCGAGTCGCTTGATATTTCAGATTCAAACGTTCGATGCCTTCCCTCACTTGCAATACGAATTCCTTGTCGCGAGGCATCGTCTCCTGAGCTGCGTCTTCAAAGTCCGTGAGTAGGGCAAAATGCAGACAGTCGTCCCGGTTCGCCAGGTAACGGACTTCGAGACTTTCGAGCAAGTGGTCGATGCCGCTGGCGCTGGAGAGCATCGTCGGCACGACCACCAGGGTGCGGTGCTCAGGCGGGATCCCATGACGGAAATCCAACCGCGGCAGTGGCTCCGCCTTGAGCAGGATCGTGGCCAGCCAATTGACGATCCCGATTCCTAGGTGCATGGCGCACATCAGTACGGGTAAAGTAAGTACGATCAGAGTGAGAGGTCCCGCGCCGTGCTGTTTCGCCCACCCCAAAAATGTCAGCGTGGCAGCCGTCGTGACGAGTAGGATACTGACCAAGTAACAACACAACGGATATCGGCGGCGAAGTTTGTCCAACACCACCCACGGGGACAGCCGCATATCGGCAAGTCGTTCCAGCGCTGGCCGGCCACGATCCACCAAGTAGTATCCGACGTGCGCGGCGCGACCGCTCGGAAAATCGACCGCCTGGTTTTCCGCAAGCTGCACGGCCTTCCGCGCCACATCGTACTCGGTCAAGGCACTCCGCTTGGCGATTCCTTCGACGGCATGGCGATAGCGATCACGCGTGGCAAAGTCCATTTGCGTGTATACGCCCGCTGGATCACTCGCTAGGGTCTGCTCAACCAGGCTGTGCTCGGCAACGAATTTGCGCCAATCGTTGGAACTGAGGAACCGGAGGCTGGTAATGCTGTTCCCAATCGAGACTTGATCGGCGGCCTGAGCTTGCCCTTCGGCCACCACGAGTTGCTCGGTGGTCAGGCCCTGGTCTGCGAGCCGATGTTCCAGCCAGCTGTTCGCAAAGGCGAAATTGGGGTTCTGCCCGTGTAAGTGGCGAGTGAACTCCGCCAGGAACGCACCCGAGAGAGGCGGATTAGCGCGTGCCATATCCGCAAGTACCAGGATCAAATCCGTGGGCGTCTGTTCTACGACGCTCACCATCCGCTCGGCCCAATCGTGGGCCAGATCCCGATCAAAACGCGCGGCCGCGATGCGCACCGCTACGCGTCGCAAATTTTCGATCAACGCGAGCCGCAGCATCAGCGGTAATGCCCACAATTCACCCAGCTTCAGGGGCTCGACCGATTGGTAGGATGCGATGAAACTGTTGAGGCTTGCCGCATCGACTCGCCCATCCACGTGGGCAATGAGTTCTAAGGCAATACCGTAGGCTCGTGGATAGTTCGCTGCCGGTCCGGTAGCCAGTCGCGGCAATTCGCGGCTGTAGGATGGCGGTAGCAGACGTCGGGTCGTGCGGATCTGCTCTTCAATCAGATAGAAGTTGTCCAGCAACCATTCGGCCGCCGGGGCGATTTGACGATTCTGCTCCGACGCCGCCGTTACAAGATCGTAGGTTTGGACGAGAACTCGCTCATTTTCAGCCAGCCGAGGTAGCAGCTTGTCGGGGATTCGCCCTGTGGCCAGTTGGTGAGATGCCGCCACGGCCCTAGCGTGACGCTCTAACTGCTCGATGCTGAGCAACTCGGCCCTGAGCGGCTGCTCGTCGTCTCTCTTGAGGAGGGGGGGAAACTTATCCGTGGACTTTCGCCACGATATCAGGTGTCCGAGTCTCTCCGTAATTGCCGGGACAGGCACAAATGGCTCCTTTGCACGCTCTCGCCCAGCGTGATAGCAGAACAAGCGTTGTTGGGTGTTATCGCAGGCGTTCCGCGTGAATCGTCGTAAAGTAAGCGGTCGAGTTTTCCTGTTCGTCGCCCGCGACGTCTGGCGACAGACACGCTACCGGAGCCACCGGCTCCGCGGAATCCCTATTGACGTTGGCCAGTTCACACCCTGCAGGCGAAGGCCCGTCTCGGTGGCCGCACCAACCCGTATTATCCTAAGTTGTCTCACCGTTGGTTGCTGTTGGGGTCGGCTAGCGGATCCAGCGAAATCAGCCTGACCCCTAATATAGCCACTTTCTTGGCCAGCGAATGGGTGCCGTCGACAGCCATCGCACCCCGTTTGATGTTCACAACTCCCAGCCGCGGACTTGCTGTTCCTGAGCCAAGGATTGATCCGGCGCAGCCCGCGGCGGTCACCGACGAGGATTGATTCCGCGCGGTCGGTGAAATCGTTACAAACCGACTCATGCTCCCGTTCAGCATGGCATCGCTCCGAAGTCGTAGCGAGTCGTACTGATTCGACTGTTTGCAAGGTCGAACCCAGGGCTTTCGACCTGGGAACGATTCCCATTGCGAGCGCAATGACTGTCGTATCTTTGCGCAATGGAAAAGTGCCGGATCAAACGGGGTATGACTGAATTTACTTCGAGTGTCTGGTTAGGAATGCGGCCAAAGAAGCCCGTCGAAACGAACAGATGTGTAGGACAATCAGGTCATTACAACGTTTTGCGAGTTGACCAATGAGCGCCAGGATTCTTATTGCCGACCACAACAAGCAGGCAAGTTCTGTCCTGCAAAAGATCTTGTCACAACACTATGAGGTGACGAAGGCCGAGAGCGCGTCCCATTGTCTTGCGCAGGTCGAACAATTTCGGCCGGACTTGGTTCTGCTCGACATTCAGTTACCCGGTAATGAATGGACGGACACCTGCCGCCTCATCAAGCAACAAGAGAACGCTCCTTTCAGTCACGTGATGTTGAAGTCTTCCGAGTGGACCACCGCCGCGCGTCTGAAGGGATATGATGCGGGCGCCGACGATCACATCATCTGGCCCATTGATACAGCGGAGCTGCTGGCAAAGGTCCGCGTTCAACTCCGTCTTCGCAACGCGATGGAGCAATCCTGCGCGTTGAACGCGCGGATTCAGACCTACAACAAGGAATTGGAACGACTCGTCGACGCGAAGGCGGCTGCACTCGAGGCGACCCAGGACGTCACCGTGTTTGCGCTGGCCAAACTGGCGGACTCGCGCGATACGGATACTGGCGAGCATTTGGATCGCATTCGCTACTACACGCAGATTCTGGCCAAGCAGCTGTACCTGGAAAGCCCGTACGCCGAGGAGATTGACGAGGACTTCCTGGATGAGCTGTATCGGGCGAGCCCGCTGCACGATATCGGCAAGGTCGGCATTCCGGATTCGATCTTGCTGAAGCCCGGCCGATTCACCAAAGAAGAATTCGAACGGATGAAGCTGCACACGATTGTGGGGGCCGAAACGCTGGAACAAGCGGCGAGCCAATTTGGGAGTGGACATTTCCTGAGGATGGCCGCCGAGATCGCCCGGTTTCACCACGAACGATACGACGGAACTGGATATCCGAGTGGCTTGGTGGGCCACCAAATCCCACTCTCCGCCCGGATCGTGGCGCTGGCGGATGTGTATGACGCCTTGACGTCCGAACGGGTCTACAAAACGGCCAATACGGCGGAAGAGGCTCGCAAAGAAATCGTCGAACAACGTGGCCGCCATTTCGACCCCGTGATTGTGGACGCGTTCCTCGACTGCTTCGAGGACTTCCGTAAGGTCCGCGTAATGCTCGAGGGTAAGAAACCGTGGAGCCAAGAAGTCGTCGTCGCGAACCACGCCGGGACCGGCCTGGAAACCGCGTCGCTCAAATCCAACTTTCCGGAGTACGGTCGTACCGCGGTTTTAGCCTTGAACGACTCGGAAGTGCAAGAATCGTTATCCGCCGCGCTGCAGGCAGCCGGTTTTTCCGTCCGCCATGCCACCAACGGTCGAGATACCGTCGCGCTGATCGAGGAGGAATGCCCGCATTTCCTCATCGCCGATTGGAACCTTCAGGAAATGTCCGGACTGGAACTGTGTCGTTATCTGCGCCATCAACGGCAACATCATTACGTTTATACGATCATGCTGACGGAGCAGCCCGATCAGGAAACATTGCTTTCGGCCATTGAGGCGGGGGCCGATCGGGTTGATGTCAAGCCGATCACTGCGGCCGAGTTGCTGGCTGCCATCCGTGCCGGGTCGCAAGTCGTCGGGCTGGTCCGCGAAATCAGCCAACATCCGCGCAAGGACCCGCTGACCGGACTCGCCACGCGCCGCCTAATCGACGACCACCTGACTCGTGAGTGGCGGCGATCCAGCCGCTATCGCATTCCGCTGACCTGCGTCATCGTGGATATTGACTCCTTTCGAAAAATCAACGAGCAGTTCGGCGACTCCGCGGGGGATGGCACTCTGGAGACGATTGCAGCCACTCTGAACGACAACTGCCGAGCCAGTGATTTCCTGTTTCGGCATGGCGGAGACCAGTTTTGCATCGTAATGCCGGACACGAACGAGCACGGCGCTTGCGATTGGGCGGAACGGGCGCAAAAAGTTTTTTCCGGAACTACATTCAACGCCCAGGACAATACCTTTCAGGTCACGGCTAGTTTCGGCGTCGCGCAACGTCGAGCGACTCATACGCAATTTGAAGATTTGCTGAATGCCGCGGAGCAATCGCTTCTGGTCGCCAAACAATCCGGACGTAACCGAGTCGTTCGATTCGGCGCACTTGGTGATCTGGAAAATTTGCACCTGGCGGCGTCGAATGCGTCGCGTTCACCCTTCGGGAACCTCAGAGCCCACCAAATCATGACGACCCCCATCGTCACGGTGAACCAGAACCAGTCGGCTCATGAAACCGCCAAATTCTTGCTGGAACGTCATGTCAATTCAGTTCCCGTCGTCGACGACAAAGGTCGACTGGCGGGGATCCTCTCCGAGAAGGATTTGATGACGATGATGGCCAACGGGGAAACGTGGCGCCAACCGATTCGGAATTGCATGACGCCGAATGTTGTGGCCTACGATGAAAACTACTCGGTCGAGTCGATCTATAAGTTTCTGATGCGATCACCCATTCGCCGAGTGGTGATCGTGCGGGGGGACAAGCCAACCGGCGTCATCAGCCGGGGGACACTGCTGCGCTATTTCCGAAGCCGCGAGAATGGAACTGAAGACGAGCTGGAAGGGCGTATCGCAGAGGAAGTCGCGTCGTTTCTCACCTACGTCGGCGGAGAGCTGGCTGACCTGCCGCAAGACTTACCGCTCCAGGCGACAGACCGGATGAGTCTCTGAGCTGAAAATCGCTAAGGGTTGCGCAATCGATACTACCGTTCCAACAAGCATTCTGTTCACTCGCCATGTTTGGACAGTCGAAGAAAACTGCAACTGATGCCCAAAGTCGGCGTTGTTCTTGCGCTTTAGCCCAATATGCCAGCCAGAAGGCGATGTTTTCGATACCGCACTTTCGCATCGAATTGATAGCTCGCGTTTCTCCCCCAAAAGTTTGCTCGAGGTTGCGGCACATCCGACTCGCAAGGACGCGGGGCGACTTAGGATGAACAAGGATGTCGTATGCAATGCGCGCTGGGACGGTTTTTGTTTGCCGTGCTGTGTCTTTCCAGCAGCATCGCCGTCTCATCGTTGCCGGGATCAGAGCGAGAACCTTTCCGGAACGCACTCCCGGAGATCACGTCCTCTAGTGCAAGCACTATTGAACCAGCCGAGACAGATGCGGCGGGTTCAACAATGTACAGCGATCTCGACGCAAATCTGTCGCTGTCGGAAGAATGCTGGACTTCGTCAAGCGGCCTCCTGGAAGAACTCACGTTCTTTCTTGGTGTCGACGGTTCTAAACAGCCGCAGGACTTCGGCGTCAATGCTCTCATTGGTGGACAAGCCTCTGTGAACTGGGGCATTCCGTTAATTGACCACCTAGGCATCGGCGCTCAGATTGGCACCGGCATCACTGCGGCAAGCAACGCAGTACAGGTTTACGAATTACTGGGCGAAACGACGGGTCGAACCCAAAGCTACACCACTGTTGGACTTTTTCAGCGCTTTGACAATGGATTCTCGTGGGGATTCGGCCATGACTTCCTGTACCAAAAATACTACGACGATTTCTCGCTCAGCCAATGGCGCGTCAGCGGATCGCACTATGTGACTGGCTGTGATCAGGTGGGGATTACCACCATGCTGAATTCCAAATCCGCTACAGGCACATTCGGCGCAAGCACGTCGGTTACACTCAGCCCGATTACGCAAGCTCACATTTATTGGCGGCACTATTGGGAAACGGGTGCCCAGACCAGCTTATGGTTTGGAATGGCCGAAGGGCATGGCGAAGACAACGCTGTCACAGGCCCGGCACCGCCGAAAGACGAGCAATTCTTGTTCGGTGCCGACATCTTAGCGCCGTTGTCCGCCCATCTCGCGATCTACGGTGAAACCAACATCATGATGCCTGCGGACACAGGCACTGTCGATGCGTTTCTTGGAATTCAGTGGTCACCAGGACGCTATTCGGTTGATGCACGTCGCGGGCGATTCAGCCCACTTCTTCCGCTGGCTTCGCCAGTCTCATTTGCTGTCGATTTATCTCAATAGCGTCGCCAGAAAATTTCGCTTGGGCCTGATGTTCCTGCCCGCAATTCTTCCTGCCTGTTTGCAACCAGGAGTTATGGGCAGGAAGATTGGCGGGCAGGAAAATGAGTCGTTTGTTTCGGTTCGATCATTTTGCCCCGGCCCTACCGTCTTAGGCGCTATTTGATTTCCGATATCGAAGTACCTTATATGAAGGTCGTGCTCCCCAAATGTGACGAGCATCCGAGAAGTTATGTGCAAAACGACAATTTTTCCTTTCATTCGCCAATGGCTAGCGGTCCTGAGCTTTCTGGTCGCTGGGGCATGGCACGTACTTGGGATACCGAGCATCCACGTCGTGGCCAGCGAACCATTCTCAAAAACTTCCCAACAAGGGGAGCAGCCAGTGGAGAACAGCGCGTTCGTCGATGTTGTCGTCCGCTGCCGCGTGACTCAGCGCTTCGAGATTTATAACCCGCACTCGGCGGAACAACTTGGGCCGCTGAGATCCTGGACGCCCGAAAGCTATGAATCTTTCGTGACCTTGTATCGGGCGACTGACCGGATCCGATTGATGCCGTATCCCGATTTGGACGAAGGTCCGTTAGAGGAGGTCTACTTCCAGATGATGCGCAGTCGGCATCTGATGAAACTAGCTGGCCGCGAATTGCCGCAGGTGGTCATTCTGCAAACCTGGGTACTGCCGGAGAACTCGAAACTCCCCACGATTGACGAGCTGCGCGTGATGGCCTATCAGGCGATGTTGTCCGGCGCGGATACCGTTTCGTTCTTCAGCTACGATCCAGAACTGTGGCAAAAGACCCCGGGTTTCACTACAGCGTTTGCCGACTTGATGCAAGAGTTAACCGACTTTAGTCGGCGCTTTCGGACGGCGACCGTCGAATCCAGCATGAATCCGCAGGGAGTGCTGACCGCCACGCTCTTTCTGCCAGGAAGTAGCCCCGTTTCGGTGGTCGTGAACACCAACCGCAGCCGAGTTCAGGAATTGGCGCCGCTCCAAGTTGTGGTGCCAACGGTTCAGCAATCACTCGTTGTCGTACCAACCAATCCTCGGCGTGCGTGGCGAGGTGGTCCCGTCTCGCGGCGGTTCTCTGTCCACCATCGACGATTCGGTGCCGCTCGCCGTTCCGTTGACGAGTAATCCGCGTTCAGCTGACGGCGTCATCGTCAGCAGCGTTACCGACTGGCGTTGCCCGCTAATCGCCCTTCTTTCGTCCACCTCGACTGTTGCCTCGTAGATTTGGCTTTTTCTTGGACGGGGAACTCACTCGCGTTTTTTCCGCGCGATCGATTGCGCGTGCTTCATCGGGCATCAGTTCGGTGAGCTCTTCTTTACGACTTGTGTCAGGATCTACATGCTCACGGTCTTCTTTTGTTCGTTCGCGTTCCATGGTTGTCCTAGGCCTCGCAAAGCGTTGAAACTTAACGGTTCTTACCACTGGCATGGCTGCGCTGCTTCCAAAGGAAAAGCAATACGCGTGCCTGTCCGCTGAGAAACTCCGAGCCGAAC